>JAFRWH010000127.1 GCA_017438085.1 Bacillota bacterium | reverse complement strand
TAAGGTCTTCGTCACCATTAATACTCTTGTAATGGACGGGGAGCTGGAGGCAGTTAAAAGGACTATCGATACGGCTGCTGAGGCCGGCGCTGATGCCTTCATAATACAGGATCTGGCGGTGGCAGCTTATGCAAAGGAGCGCTGGCCACAGGTAAAGCGCTGCGCATCCACCCAGATGGTCTGCCACAACAGCGCAGGCGTGCGTCAGCTGCTGAAGCTGGGTTTCGACCGTGTGGTGCTGGCCAGGGAACTGAGCCTGGAGGAGATACGGAAGGTTATCCGTGAGACCGGCGCGGAGGTTGAGACTTTTGTCCACGGTGCTCACTGCATGAGCGTCTCAGGTGCCTGCTACATGTCTGCCATGATAGGCGGAAGGAGCGGCAACCGGGGCCTTTGCGCTCAGCCCTGCAGACTGGAATGGAGTTTGCCTTCTGCAGCAGCGCTTAAAGCAGGAGCAGGAAGGAACGCTGCAGGACGCGGAAACGCGATCAGGCAGGAAAGCGGAGCGGCAGACCACGCTTTGAGCCTTAAGGATCTGTCATACATGCAGCACATACAGAGCCTGGCTAAGGCCGGTGTGTGTTCGCTTAAGATCGAAGGCCGCATGAAGCGGGCGGAATACGTTGCGGCGGCTGTCACGGCCTGCAGGCAGGCAAGGGACGGCGAGCCTTATGATATCGATACTTTGCGTGCGGTTTTCTCCCGCAGCGGCTTTACCGATGGCTATCTGTCCGGCAAAATCGGACCCGATATGTTCGGTTACAGGACCAAAGAAGATGTTACAGCAGCCACGGAGGATGTTTTCAAGTCCCTGAGGCAGCTTTATGCAAAGGAGTGGCAGCACATTCCCGTAGATATGATGCTTTCGGTCAGCAGGGGGCAGGCTTCCAGGCTTGTGGCCAGCGACGGAGAGCACTGGGTGAGCGCGGAGGGAGAGGCTCCTCAGGAGGCCAGAAACCTTCCCATCACCGAGGAATATGCAAGGAAGAGCCTTGAAAAGTGCGGCGGCACGGCTTATTACCTGCAAAGCTTCAGCTTTGAGGCGGATGATGGGCTGATGCTTCCTGCGTCGGCTCTGAATGCCCTGAGGCGCAAGGCCCTGGAGGAGCTGGATAAGGAACGGAGCGGCCGGATAGTCGGAGAGGAAAGCGAGGTGCGCTATGAAATATAGACTCAGATTCGAGACCCTTGCGCAGCTCGAGGCCTTCCGGACGGCTCTGAAGGCTGATCCGGAGAATTATAGCTCCGGCAGCGGTGATTCTGCTAACAGCTACGAGTATATACTTCCCATAGGCGAACTGGAGAAGAAGCCTGAGCTGCTTAACGGCGGCGGCGAAGGGCTTGAAGGAAGCTGCCCCGGCTTTGTCATTGTGGAGATCCCTGCTGTGATCTGGCCTTCCATGGAAGACAGGACCATTGGCAGACTGCAGGCTCTTAAAGATAAGGGGCTTAAAGCGGCAGTTGCAGAGAACATTGGCGCCATCGCCATCTGCAGGGAACTCGGACTTGAATGTTGCGGGGGCTATGGCCTCAATATACTGAATTCGGAGGCTATTGAGCAGTACAGGCTTATGGGGCTTAAGGATGCGCTGCTGTCCTTTGAACTGGGTTTTCCTGCCATGCGCAAGATGGCATCAGACAGGCGGAAGGCTGCCGGTGGACTGTCTGGCAGCGAGAGCGTTTTGCAGTCTGTGCCTATCGGTTTCATTGGTTACGGCTACCTGCCTCTTATGAAGTTCCGTGCCTGTCCCATGAAGGGCGAGAAGGGCTGCGGAAGCTGCAGCGGGTTCAACTACCTTACGGACCGCACCGATACGAGATTCCCCCTGATCTGCAGGGACAGGCAGTACAGCGAACTGCTGAATCACCTTCCGGTCTATGTAGCAGATAAGGGTGCTCCGGAGCTGGACTTCGAGTGTCTGTACTTTACCATCGAGCGGCCTGATGCAGTGGCAATAATAGTCAGCAGCTATGTACATTTTGAGTCTCCTGCGTTCCTCAGGACCGCTGGATTGTATCAGCGGAAGCTGCTTTAAAAGCATTCACTTAAACCTTTATTATGTCAATATATTTCAATTTATGTATATCTGGAGGTATCAAATGAAAGTCACTTACTGGTCCGATTATGCCTGCCCGTTCTGCTACATCGGCGAGACAAATCTCAAGAAAGCACTGGAGGAAGCCTGCCCCGGAGAGGATAACAGCTTCGAAATGAAGGCCTTCGAGCTTCATCCCGAGGCTCCGAATGAGGGCACAGCCATGACTCTTGCAGAGGCTGCTGCCAAGAGAGGCACCACGCCCGATGCTATAATGCAGAGGCTTTCAGGCATCATGAATATGGCAAAGGAAGCAGGGCTTGATTACAAATACGAGAAGATGCTCAGCTGCAATACCGTTGATGCTCACCGCCTTACAAAGTTTGCGACCGAGAAGAAGCCGGAGCTTTCCGAAGCTATGACCGAGCGCCTGTACAAGGCTTACTTTATTGAGCAGCAGCTTGTCAGCGACCATGAGATCCTTGCGGATCTGGCAGCTGAAGTCGGATTTGACAAGGCTGAGGTCCTGGAATTCCTGGCCACCGACAAATACGAAATGGATGTAAAGCTGGATGAGAGAGAAGCTTATCGCTACGGCATCAGCAGCGTTCCCTGCTTTGTATTCGAAAATCTATATGCGGTAAACGGAGCCATGAGCAAGGATCAGTTCGTGGAGATCATAGGACAGATCAAGGAGGATATGGCAAGGCGTCAGGCTGAAGAGCTTATGAAGAACGCCCAGGCCAATGCAGGCATTGTCTGCGGACCTGATGGCTGCGAACCCGTTGAGTAGGGTATCGCACGAAAGCCAGGATAATTGGCTGATAATGGTCTAAATTTGAATCACATTAAAAGAGCTCTGCTTTTGCAGAGCTCTTTTTCTATGCATTGTAAATATGATTCTGAAAGATCACAGGAATGTCTTTCTGTGTATCGGGCAGGGGCCAAGAGCAGCCAAGCCTTCATAGTGGGCTTTGGTGCCGTAGCCCTTGTTGCTTTCAAAAGCGTAGCCCGGGTAGAGTACAGCCATGCGCTCCATCTCACGATCCCTTGTAACCTTGGCGATTATGGACGCTGCAGCTATTGAAACGCTGAGCGCATCTCCGTGTATTATGGACGTCTGGGGAATGTCTATGCTCTGCAGGCGGACGGCATCTATAAGAACATGATCCGGCCTTACTTCAAGTGCCATGATGGCATCCCGCATGGCCTCTTTCGTAGCTTCAAGAATATTTATTTCATCTATCCGCTGCGGTTCCCTCCGGCCTGTAGCCCAGCAGACAGCCGCTTCCTTTATCTGATCGAAAAGCTCGTCGCGCTTTTTAGGACTGAGCTTCTTGGAGTCATCTACCCCAAGCAGGGTAAAATCCTTTGGAAGTATCACAGCAGCGGTCACCACCGGCCCTGCCAGAGGACCTCGGCCTACCTCATCGACCCCGGCTATATGATTCTTTCCTACAGCCCAGAGACCCTTCTCGTGGACCAGCATCTCCTGCAGTCTTGCCTGCAGCTTTTCCAGTCGTTCCTGCTTAGTCATGAGAGGCCTCTATTATGCGGTCTTTCTGTAATCGCTCACGTACTTAAGAGCGATAAGGCTGCCGATGACGAAAGCGCAGAAGCAGAGGATGAAGGGGATGTGAGAATTCGTATCGTAGATCAGGCCGGCAAAGGCGGCTCCGAAGATTCCTCCAAGAGAGTTCATTGCCTGGTAGAAGCCCATTATTGAATTGCTGGTCTCGGGTGTGGCTCTCTGAGCGCAGAGGTTCTGCATGAGCGGAAGTCTTGCAGTGTTGATGATAAAGAATGCAATGTCGCATGCAGCAAAAGGCCAGAGACTCTCAAAGAACAGAAGAGCCAGTGCGGCAGGGATGGTATTAGCGATTATTATCCATACGAAGCTCTTGTTGGGATCGGTCTTCTTGACCAGATACATGCAGAGCGTGCTGTTGATCAGCATGCCTCCGAAGGCGATCACAGCCTTGAAAATGCCGTTATAAGCGCTGGACATGCCGAAGTAATCCTTTATGTAGTAGTTGAATACCTGCTCGTAGGAATTCTGTCCTATAGCGCAGATAGCAACCATGCCGAAAATCATGGCCAGGCTTGGAGTTATGAATTTCTTTATATCCAGGAAGGCCGCGAATGGGTTTGCTTCCCTGAAGGTCAGTCTGTGATCCGGTCTGGTCTTGTATTGGGTATCGTCCTTGCAGAAGATGAAATACAGTACTCCGCAGGTGGCCAGCACCGCAACCTGAGCTATGAAGGCAGCTTCAACAGAGATCAGTCCAAGCATTCCGCCTATGAAATAGCCTATG
>JAFRWH010000126.1 GCA_017438085.1 Bacillota bacterium | reverse complement strand
GCTTCATGCTCACGGGTTATGCTTTAAGGAAGATGGGTCTTCTGGACGAAGCAACCGCTTCCGGTCTCAGCAAGCTGGTCTTTAAGGCTTTTCTGCCCCTGAACATCATCCAGAGCATCTATAACGCAGACATAAAGACCGCATTTGACGCTAAGCTGGCCCTTTTTGTGGCGGTCAGCTGCATCTGCACCTTTCTTGTGATCTCGGCTTCGGTAAAATCGCGCATCAAGGAACCGACAATAGCTCCTGTAATGATACAGGGCATGCACAAAGCGAACTACAATCTGCTGGCCATTCCCATCGCTTCCAGCTTTTTCGGCAGCGAGCTTGGCATGACGGCTGTGCTGGTGGCGGTTGTGACACCCATCGTCAACACCTGCTCAACCATAGCCTTTGAGTCCGCAAGAGGCGGAAGCGTGGGCCTTCCCAAGATGCTTAAGAAGATCGCTACAAATCCTCTGGTCCTGAGCAGCATCATAGGTCTGGCCCTGAATCTTTCGGGACTTAAGATCCCTGCGGTTGTGATGAATGGAGTCGTGGGCAAGCTGGCAGCTATGGCAACGCCCTGCGCAATGCTGGGTCTTGGAGCGGGCTTCAACTTTGCGGAGATGAAGAACTGGGTCAAGCATCTTTCTGCAGTAGTTCTGGTGAAGCTGATAATTCTGCCTGCAGTGATAGTGCCTCTGGCGATCCTTTTAGGGGTGCGCGGCGCAAATCTGATAGCGGTGCTGATCTACAGCGGGTCGCCCTCTGCGGTGAATTCCTACAGCACAGCGGTCTCCATGGGCGGCAACGAAAAGCTGGCCGGGGAGATCGTTGCGGTGACATCGCTGCTGTCGGTCTTGACGCTGTTTGTGTTCCTCAGCACCCTCGGCACCCTGGGATATCTATAACCGTTCTTTTCGCGGCGCCTAAGCGCTGCGGGAAAGGAGACAGCTATGAGTGAAATAAAGGAAATGTGGGAGGCTGTAAAAAAGCCCGGTCTGACCCCCATATCCCATGCTTTTGACATGATGCAGGAGGAAGGCAAGGCCGAAGAAGCCAGAAACGAAGGCTTCGTCTGGACCATAAGGGCTGGCGGCGTTTCCTCCATCAGCGTGGTCGGGATCGCAAAGGTGGATTACACCCTGGACCTGAACTGCTCCCACGTGGGGCCAACTCCCTACGGCATCTACAGGGGCGAAATGTCCTTCAGATTCGACGGAGGCATCGGCGGTGTAAAAGCCATGCTGGGGCTTCTGGGCTTTAAGAGCAGCGAGGATGTGTCAGGCTGGTTCAAGAACGAAAAGTTTGTGATGCGCCTGAGCGAGTACAGCCCTGAAAACGAGGCGGAATTTATAGAATACTTCGTGAATGGCGGCAATAACGTAATTGCAGCTCCCGGCTCTGCCACAGACGGCTCCGGGAGCTATACCCCCACGGGCGATCCCAATAAGGATGCAGCTTACCAGGCGGGGCAGGATCTGGCCAACGGCATCGTGAATGCGGTGCTTGGCAGCATAAAGAACTCTGCGCAGGATGAGGCAGACCAGGCTACGGCATCCAATGCGCCTATAGGCATATGGCACGATTTCGATTACCGCATGACCGAGGGCGACATGGGGACCTATCTTAAGTTCTCCGGCGGCAGGCTATTCTGGAGAGGCAGCGGTCAGTCAGGCATGAGCAGCGAAGGCCACGCAGTAAAGGGTAATGCCACTGTACACACCATCGCGGGCACCGAAAGCGCCGTGGTGGACGAGGATGTGCTCTTCCCCTTCCCCTATGTGCTCAAGGTCTACCCCAACAACAGGGTGCGCTTTACCCTTTACAACTACAAGGGCGGCCCCATCACCGTGGACTGGCTGGGCTGGATAGACAGCATCCCCGTAAGTCAGACGACCGTGGTGAAGTAGAAAAATCAACTATTGATAGCCTATCGACGATAAACGATTAATGGCAAGGAGCCGGTTCCGCAGAAAGCGAAGCCGGTTTTTAAATTGCAAAAGCCCTTGACAATCTGGTTTACTTGGGATAAACTCAATGCATAGTTTATCCTGGATAAACCAATCGGCATGCTGTTTTTGTTCAAAAGGGGGTAATCATGACAGAGATCGAATTAGGAGAGGTTCAGGCAAAATTTGCGGACATAGTTTGGGCAAGGGCGCCCATAGGCTCGGGAGAGCTGGTCAGGATCTGCGAAAAAGAACTGAACTGGAAAAAGCCCACCACCTACACAGTCTTAAGAAAGCTGTGCGAGAAGGGGCTCTTCAAAAATGAAAACGGAATCGTAAGCCCGCTGATCAGCCGCAGCGAATTCTACGCAAGAAGGAGCGAGCGCTTCGTGGAGGAAAGCTTCAGCGGCTCTCTTCCCGCCTTTATCGCGGCCTTTACATCGCAGAAAAAGCTGAGCAGAAAGGAGCTGGAGGAGATACAGGCGCTGATCGATTCTTACAGGGAGAGAGAGCAATGAGCGCGGTGTTTCTTAAGCTGCTGAACATGAGCATCAGCGCAGTCTGGATAATACTGGCTGTTGCAGTGTTCCGTCTGCTTGCGAAAAGGGCACCGAAATGGATAGTCTGCCTGCTCTGGGGGCTTGCGGGAGCAAGGCTGATGCTTCCCTTTACCGTTAAAAGCGCCCTCAGTCTCATACCAAGCGGAGAAACCATACCGGAAGACATCATGATGTCTTCTCATCCGGTCATCGCTTCGGGGATTCCGGCGGTGGACAGCAGAATCAACCCGGTGATAGCGGAAAGCTTCACTCAGGGCATTGTGGACAGCGCGAATCCGCTGCAGATCTGGGTGCCCATACTGGCTGCAGTATGGATCCTCGGTATGGCGGCCATGCTGCTCTATGCGCTTGTGAGCTATCTGAAGCTTCGGAAAACGGTGGCGGCATCGGTCCTTCTTCGGGACAATATCATGCTCTGTGACGACATCAAAAGTCCCTTTATACTCGGGGTGATACGTCCGAGCATCTATATGCCTTCGGGGCTCGATGCTTCGACCATGGAAAACGTGCTGCGCCACGAAAACGCGCACATTCAGAGAAAAGACAACTGCTGGAAGCCTCTTGGATGGCTGATACTGGCGGTCCACTGGTTCAACCCGCTGTGCTGGCTGGGCTACCGTCTGTTCTGCAGGGACATCGAGCTGGCCTGCGATGAAAAAGTGATCCGTGACATGGACAGGGAGAGCGTTGCGGATTATTCGCAGGCGCTGCTGAGCTGCGCTGCGGAAAGGCGGCTGATATCCGCCTGTCCGCTGGCCTTCGGGGAAATAGGGGTAAAGGAAAGGATAAGAGATATGTTCAGGTATAAAAAGCCCACAAAGGCAGTGATAGCGCTGTCCCTGATGGCCTGCCTGGCGCTGGCGGTCTTTCTGATGACAGATCCTGTGAATGCGGAGGGCCAAAAGGAGCAGCCAGAGCTGATTCTCGAGGCGGCAGAGACGAACTCTGAGTTGGAAAAACTGGTTGCGGTTAATAATGATGTATTTACTGTTACGATCTCGGAGCCTGCAGAACAGGATCCGGAGAACGCTGCTGCAGAGGTTTTAATAACGAAACTGTCCGCTTCCGGCTGGGTATGGCCGGTGGACAGCACTGAGATCAGCTCGGGCTTTGGGACCCGCTATGGTGCAGTGCATAATGGCGTGGACATAGTTCAGTCCAAGGGTGAGCCTATATATGCAACCTCAGCGGGGACCGTAAAAAGCGCAGGCTGGCAGAGCGGCAGGGGCTATACGGTAGAGATAGAACACGGAAGCAGCGACAACAGCATCGTGACCCGCTATTGCCACATGGACAAGATCTCTGTGGAGGAGGGTGCATCAGTGGAATCCGGCGCTGTTATTGGGACTGTGGGCTCCACCGGAAACTCTACTGGCCCTCATCTGCACTTTGAGCTCCTGCTGAACGGAGAAAATGTGGACCCGATAGAGTATCTTCAGTTTCAGGAGCAGCTCAAAAGCTCAAATTAAGCTGCAGTCATAAATCAAATAAGCCAAATCAAAAGGACCGGAGCTGCCTGGCAGTTTCCGGTCCTCTGTTTTTCTGTTGTCAGCAGCGCGCCGTTCTTCGGCATTGTGCTCTATATCGCAGTGCGCCATAGTGTGTCATCCTACAGCCACTTTTTCTTTCTGAAGTAGACCAGGCAGCCCACGACTATGGCGATGCTTACAAGTATCACCGCCGGGTAGCCCCAGATCGAGTAAAGCTCGGGCATGTATCTGAAGTTCATGCCGTACCAGCCCGCGATCAGCGTCAGCGGCATAAAGATCGAGGTTATGATGGTCAGTATGGTCATGATGCGGTTCTGCTTCACGTCCACCTTGGCCTGGAAAAAGTCCCTGAGCTGGGCTATGTAGTCCCTCAGGTTCGTAAGATTGTCCTGAAGCCGCAGCACTCTTTCCGTAAAGAGCCTGAAATAGCGCAGGTTCTCCTCTGCGAAGAAACCGTTTTCATTCTCCTCCAGCTCCTGCCCAAGGTCTATGAGCTGCTCGTAGTGGGAGCGCATTGTAAGAAGCTCCCCGCGGATGTCGTTCAGCATCTGGGGATAGTCGCTGCGGTCGTCGCTCTCCATGGAATCTTCGATATCTATCAGCCTTTGTTCCTTTTCGTCCAGCAGGGCCAGATCTCCGTCTATGATGCTTTCAAGAAAATCGTAGATGAAGCGCTCGAGGCTGGGAAGCTTCCATTTCTTGCTCTTTGCTATCAGGCATATCTTCTTGTCCACAAAACCGCTGTCATCGATAAAGACTATGCCTTTTTCATCGAGAGCGAAGGAAAAATCATAGTCGGGTCCATCTATTTTCTTTCTGTCGGGCACAGAAAAACTCCCCGTAAGCGAGTCATAATTGACTATCGCGCGGGTCTCATGTATCTCTCCTGTAGGCATCTCCATATCGATGCCCATGCGGAAACTGTCCCTCAGCGTCGGCCACTCCTCCGAAGCAAGAACGGCAACGAACTTCTCCGGTCCTTCCAGAATGGCGCTGTAGCTGCTGGGTTCAAGCGTTTCTTTTATCTTATAATACTGCATCCGGAGCTTTTATGCCTTCTCCTTTGCTGCAGCCATTTCATCTGCAAGTTTTGCCAGCTCTGCCTGAAGATCCTTCAGAGCAGAAGCCTGTTCGACGAAATTCTCCGCAAAGAATTCGGGGAACTTTTCAACAAGAGCCTTGCCCACTTCAGTGTAGATTTCCTTTACCTTGAACTCAGCCTTTTCCTCTGCCAGCTTGATCTTTGCCTGATTGCCCAGATCCTGAGCCTTGTCCAGACCCTTCAGACCGACTTCCTTTACTTTATCAAAAAGTGCCATGGTGTACCTCCTGTGTAGTGTTAAAATAATATCACTGAAGACAGTATAGCACAATTTAGGCCTTTTTCATTGAAATTTTTGGATTTTGGCATTATGCTTGAAGCAAATATACTGGAGGAGAAAAAACATGGAAAAACTCGGATATTACAACGGAAAATTCGGACCGCTGGAGGAGATGACAGTGCCTATGAACGACAGGGCTTCCTGGTTCGGAGACGGCATCTACGAAGCGGGTCCTGTCCGCAACTATAAGATATTTGCGCTGAATGAACATCTGGCCCGCATGTACAGAAATGCAGGCGAGGTGGAGATAAAGATGCCTGTGGAAAAGGAAGAGATGGCGAAGATCCTCTATGAAATGGTCCAAAAGATGGACCAGGGCGAGCTCTTCCTCTACTGGCAGGTGACCCGCGGCACAGGCGTGCGTCAGCACACTTATCCTAACAGCGACGCAAACCTGTGGATAACCGTCACACCTCTTAAGATGTCTGACGGAAAGACCCCGATCCAGCTCATAACAGAGCCTGACATCCGCTTCCACCGCTGCGATGTAAAGACTCTGAACCTGCTGCCGGCAGTCATGGCTGGCTCTGGGCCGGATATCGCGCTTACGCTGTCTTCTGCTGAGCCCGTCAACTACGCGGTGCGGCATGCGGCGATGGATTTAAGCGGCTTTGCTGGCTTTCAGGAGGTTGCAGGC
>JAFRWH010000125.1 GCA_017438085.1 Bacillota bacterium | reverse complement strand
GCTTTCCATCGGCTATCCGGGAAAGGAAGCCCAGATAGAGATGCTTAAAAAGCGTCAGAACGCAGACCCCATAGAAAGCGTATCGCAGATACTCAGCCTTGAGGACGTTCTGAAAATGCAGGAGGAGACTGCTGCTGTCCATACTGCTGACAGCATTCTCGAATACATCACAGACCTGACGCTGGCTTCCAGAGATCATGAACAGACAGAGATAGGCATAAGTCCAAGGGGCGCCATCTACCTCGACCGCATGGCCAAGGCCAGGGCGTACCTGGATGGCAGGGACTACGTGATCCCGGAGGATGTTCAGGCGGAATTTGCAGACGTCTGCTCCCATAGGCTTATACTCACACAGAAGGCGAGACTGGGCGGGGCTGATGCGGCTTCTGTTCTTGCTGATATACTCCGCACTGTTACAGTGCCTGACAGAAGGGCTTAGCATTGCAATGAAAGCCTTGAAGGGGAAGCTTTTATGGGCGCTCTGGCTTCTTGCCGCTTCTGCCCTGTACTTTTTTGAAAACAACGGTGGCACAAGGCTGCTTCTTACAGCCTCTTTTCTGCTGCCGCTGCTTCTGATGCTTCCTCTGTTCTTTAAGCCGGGAAAGACCGTGCTGATGCTCCATACTCCCGAAAGGGCGGAGCGGGGTGGCAGCGCGGAAATCTCCGCTGTTATCAGATACGATAATCCTGCTCTGCACCTATTAAGGACGGAGCTGCATATAGATACGGAATATATACTTACAGGGGATAAGGATTCTCTGACACCGGAATTTGACGGTAAAGGCAGCGCTTCGGCTGTGCTGAAGCCTGAGCACTGCGGCCTTGTTAAGCTTAGTGCAGAACTTTGGGGGCAGGATGCCTTCGGAATATGCCAAAAGAAGCTGCTGGCTGGGGCAGAGACCGTATTATTCTCTGAGCCCCTCCTTTATACGCCCTTCGTTGAACTTGTTGAGGATACCCAGGCTGAGGGCGAGGGCGGTTCATATTCTTCGGGAAAACCGGGAAACGACCCAAGCGAGACCTTCGGCATAAGAGAATACATGCCCGGAGATCCTATAAGGCAGATACACTGGAAGCTTTCCGAAAAGACCGGAAGAACCATGCTAAGAGAGCTGGGCATGCCTGTATCCAGCAGGGCGATACTTATGCTGGACCTGAACGGTGCCGGCTATCCTGATGAGATGGCTGAACTGTTTTTCTCTGTTTCAAGAGCAATGATACTCAGCGGACAAGGACACAGCCTCTGCTGGAAGCACAGGTATGAGCTTCAGCCAAGGATCTTTTCCGTGGAGACCGAGCAGGATCTGGCTGAAGCTTTAAGAGAGTTTTTTGCCGCAGCGCCTGAAATGGAGATGGGCCTTGGCACTGCATTTTACGGAAAGCAGTATGCCCACGGACTGCTTATCTGCAGCGCTGTTCCATCAAGAGATGAAGCCCTGGCTTTCGGCGGAAGGCTCACGGCTGCGTTCCCTGCGGGGGAGGGCTATCAGGGCGCTTCCGGAAGCATGCATCTTCTTCCCTTCAGACCGGACAGCTTCAAAGAGGATATGGTCAGAATAGAAATATAAACATGAAGAGTTTTTCGGAATATGAAAAACTGAATAGTCTGCTGCTTGCTCTTGCAATGCTCCTGATGCTCTGCGCCGTGTGCGGGCTGAACTTTGGTTTCGCTGATGCAGCTCCTGCCATCATAGGTTTTCTGCTAATGTTCTTCGCAGAGCGAAGGCTGGGAAGGAAGGGGGCTGCAATTGTTGGAGTTTCCCTGCTTATTACAGCTGTGCTGGCCTTCGTGCTTATGGGTATGCTGAGGTCCGGAGCTACGGAATATGCAAGGCATGTTTTCAGCGCAAGCGAGGCGGTAAACCGCTATCGCTATATAGAGCTTAAGGTTCAGGAAGTTTATGCTGCCGATACTGCTCTGGCAGCATTCCGGGCGGTCTTGTCCTTTGCTCTTGAGACTTTGCTTTATCTGCTGTCTCTGCCCGCTGCAGCTTTTCTGCTGCCCGCTGCAGCTTTTGCAATAATGACAGGGTTTTCGGCCTTTTTCGGCCTAAGTCCCTCTCCGCTGTACCTCTGCATTTTCGGTCTGGCGCTGCTTATTTGCCTTCTTTCAGGTGGTAAAGGACATCTGGACAGTATCGCCAAAGGAGGTATCATCGCTTTATATCTTGCGGTTTGTGTTGTGAGCCTTATGGCTTTCGGCGGCGTGGATGAAGCTCTTGAAGCCCGTTCGGAGGATGTCCGGGACAGGCTTTCCTACAGCTTTGTGCTGCAGGAACAGGATGAAAGCGAGATCCCTCAGGAGGAGAACCTGACTCATAAGGAAAGCAGGCTTCAGGAAGCGGAGGCCAGCGGAGAAGACAGCAGCCAAAGACCCGATGAATTTAATAAAAACACGGAATATCAGCAGGAGATCTCAAAGCCAAGGCAGGTGGATTATGCCAAAATGGTCCTGATGCTTTTCCTTTCGATATTGCTTATAGTAGTGCCATTTGTTATCATTTTTTTCGTCGTAAGAGCCCAGCGCAGGGCATCTGCCTACAGAAGCGATTTTGAGTCGGAGGACAGCAATCTTGCAGCGAGAGCCATCTTCAGACATATTGCAGAGCTGATAAGCGCAGGCGGCCGGAAACAGGGGAATATCAACTATTCCGAGCTGGAAGATGAGCTTTGCAAAGAGGATTCAATTTTCGGAGCCGATTTTTCCGACAGCTTCAGAAGGGCGCTTAAGGACTGGCAGCTTGCCAGCTACAGTCTTCACAGCATAGACCCGGAGGAAAAGAGCTTTCTTATTGAGCTTTCCAATCAGGCGGAGCGCTGTCTATACGAGGCTGCCGACCGCAAAAAGCGCTTCAGACTGCGCTTTATAGACTG
>JAFRWH010000124.1 GCA_017438085.1 Bacillota bacterium | reverse complement strand
TCGAAGCCGGCTGGGAAAACAAATTTGACAAGACCATACTCGTCACTGCTCCTATCGATATCCGTCTTGAGCGGGTAAAGGCAAGAGACGGGATGTCCGAACAGGAAATAAAGAACCGCATGGCCAGGCAGATGCCGGAAGACAAGAAGGCCATGAAGGCAGATTTTATTATGGACAATTCCAAGGATATAGAATCTCTGATCAATAAGACGAACTATATCCTAAAGCTTTTGTAGGCTTATTTACATAATTATTTTATCGCAATCATTCTTTGAGGGCCGCAAAAAAAGCGGATGAAAGGGAAGAAATGGCGGAAACCAGAAAGAAAACCAGTTCAACTCAGAGCAGAAGCAGCTCTTCGACATCGAGAAGCCGGGCTAAGACCCAGGTTGAAAAAGAGAAGCAGAAGGCTCTGGAAGCTCAGAAAAAAGAAGAACTCAGAAAGAAGAAGAAAAGACACGATGATATCGTTGCTATTGTCATCATCGTTGCCGGTGTATTCCTCCTGCTGAGCCTATTGGGTTATACTGGAATAATTGGATCCTTTTTAAGCAAGGTGCTTTTCGGATTATTTGGCAGATTTATAGCATGGGTGGTTCCATCCTTCTTCATTCTGTACGGAATACTCGTGTTTGCAAGGAAAACATCATTCTTAACAATAACTACCGCAATCATAATCGTACTGATGTTCATACTTGCATCCACTTTGGCTGCAATTCCTTTTGTCGCAAATTATGAAGGCCATCTTGCTGACGAAGCCCGTGGTTTTGCCTTTTTAGACATGGCAGATTTCTTTAAAAACGGAAAATACGGCGGCGGCATGCTTGGTACGCCCATAGCATATGGACTTATCAATCTGGTAGGCAAGGTAGGTCTTTATCTTATTGGCGGAGCCGGGATTCTCATCGCGGTACTTTTCATATTCGACACACCGATCTCCGAACAGCTGGACAATCTTAAGATCAAAATGCAGGCCAGAAAGGCGCTGAGAGCCGAGATGGCAGAGCAGGCAGAGGAAGCCCAGGTAGAATTCGATCTTGAAAACGCAGAAAAGATCAGAAATCAGGTACAGGTTCAGGAAACAGTAAGAGCTGAAGCACTTACTGAAAAACAGAGGGCCAGAGCCGAAGCCAAGTCCAACGCTTTTGCAGTTGCCGCCATGGAGACCATGGAGGCTGACTATCAGGCTAAGCAAAGATCCAAGTCTATGGGTCTGAGCGATGCAGATAATGCTTCTCCGACGCCTAAGGAGACCGCCGAGGCTCAGCGCTTAAAGGAAGAAGCAGAAGCTGCCGCAAAGCTTGAAGCCGAACGCAAAGCTGCCGCAGAAGAAGCAAAAAAGAATGCTGATAAGAACGGCATGCCTGTTCTTGATGTATTCGGTTCAGCTGCCAGACCTCAGGCTTCCGAACTCACAAAGGAAGACATAGGCATCAGGCCCGGCGACGACGACTATTATGCGGATAACCAGAAGAAGATACTCGATTATGTAAATGACGACAGTCTCTTCAGGACAGATAAGAAATCCGGAACCGGACTGAACGGTGATGTACGCCAGCCTGAAGAAATAAATGAGCTTTCTGAAGCAAAAGAAGTAAAGGAAGCTTCAAAGCCGGAGCCTGAAAAACCGAAGAAGGCCGAAAGTTCTGTCCATGCAGCAAAGGCAGCTGCCGCAGAAGCAACTGCTGCCGCAGCTCTGACCCTTGAGAACGAAAAAAATGCAGATCCGAATGCTTATACATACCCACCGATAGAACTGCTCAAAAAGCCGGCTATAGTCAAGAACAGCGGAAAAGAGGATCCTTCCTCGTCCCAGGCCACAGTGCTTGAGGAAGCCCTTGCAAGCTTCGGCGTTAAGGCCAGCGTGGTAAATGTCACGAAAGGTCCGGCTGTTACCCGCTACGAAGTCCAGCCTGCTTCAGGCGTAAAGGTATCCAGCATAGTAAGGCTTCAGGATGACATCGCTCTAAATCTGAGGGCTAAGAGCCTCAGGATAGAAGCGCCTATCCCCGGCAAGGCTGCCATCGGCATAGAAGTTTCCAACGACGAGATCAACACTGTGCTTCTTCGCGAAGTCCTTGAATCCAAGGCCTTCAGAGATGCAGGCTCCAAGATCTCAATGGGCCTTGGCCGCAGCATAAGCGGTGAGCCTGTGGTTGCAGATCTTAAGAAAATGCCACACATGCTTATCGCAGGCGCCACCGGTTCCGGCAAATCCGTCTGCATCAACAGCATAATAATCAGCCTTCTGTACAAGTCCTCCCCGGAGGAAGTCAAGCTGATACTGGTGGATCCCAAGGTCGTAGAGCTCAGCAATTACAACGGAATTCCTCACCTGATGATACCTGTCGTCACCGATCCGAACAAGGCTGCAGCTGCTCTGAACTGGGCTGTCGCGGAGATGAACGATCGCTACAACAAGTTCTCTCAGGAGGGAGTAAGAGATCTTCAGAGCTACAACGATCTTATGAGGGCCAACAGCGATACCGATAAGGTAATGCCTCAGGTCGTCATAATCGTAGATGAGCTGGCAGATCTTATGATGTCCGCGCAGAACAGCGTAGAAGATTCCATCTGCAGGCTGGCTCAGAAGGCAAGAGCCGCCGGAATGCACCTGATACTCGCTACTCAGAGACCTTCGGTAGACGTCATCACCGGTGTCATCAAGGCCAATATTCCTTCCAGAATAGCATTTGCGGTGTCATCGCACATCGATTCAAGGACCATACTTGATGAAGCCGGCGCTGAAAAGCTCCTTGGCCGCGGCGACATGCTCTACGCTCCTCAGGGCGTTTCCAAGCCC
>JAFRWH010000123.1 GCA_017438085.1 Bacillota bacterium | reverse complement strand
CGCTCTCCCAGCTGAGCTAATGCCCCATGCTTTTTTATTGTCCCGGAGCTAATGCCCCAAAACAGAAATATTTTATCACCCAAAACAAAATCGGGCAAGTGGTTTTGCCCGATTTGTTTATTTTATCCTTGGTTTATAGCCTGTCCCTTTACGAGATCTGTGCTGCACACACTGCGGCAGGAGCCCGCTTGGAATCAGAACTTGCCGCTGTGATGGGAGTGGCCGGCTGAGTTGATGGTCGTGCCGCCCCCTCCTCCGCCTCCGGCCCTAACAGGCGCCGGAGCAGGTCTCCTTACGATATCTCTGTTGATCAGAATGTTGTCCATATTGGTGAAGTGCACATTGCCGGAAAGATATCCTCCGGCGCTGGTAGCTTCGCGCGCGCTCTTCATGGAGCCCTTAAGTGCCAGGCCTCTGATGAAGGCAACTATGCTGGCGATCACGCCGCCTGCGCCTGCGGAGACACCGGCTCTCTCGCCTGCGCTCATGGGTTCAGAACCCGGAACATCCACAGGATTGCCCTGAGCCGCCTGGATTATCATGCTTTCGCACTTATCCAGGAAGTCATCGAAGCCCTCATACCATTTGTTGGTTCTGAAGTCATCCAGGAAAGTGCCGGCAAGTTTTTCCTTGCCATAGTCGGTAAAGGCATAGTTGGAGAAGTGGCCGTGAGCATCGATATCGTAATCCCTGCTATTCATGCTCAGGCAGAGCATGATACCATCCCTGTCGTCCCCAAGGCCGCAGTCATTGGCTTCATAAAGGTCCTGGGTAAACTGTTCGATGTCGTAATAACCGTAATCGGCCATATTCTGAACAGTTACGATGTAAATGCCTACATTTAGCTTTTCAGACAGCTCATAAGCTTTGTCCTCCAGCTTATCCCATTCGGCTTCGCTCAGCAGTCCCGCCTGGTCTGTTACATAATACATGTAATCTTCGCCCTGGGCGAAAACGAAACTGCAGCAGCTGAGTACCAGCAGAAGGCTGAGAATCACGCCAAAAATTCTTTTGTTCATGCTCCACCTCCTACATCAGGAAAAAGCCTGCGGCGGCTATAGCTGCAAATACTGCGCCGAAAGTGATGGCGGTCTGAGCCCAGAAGCGGCCTTTATCCACCGGAAGATCTCCAATCAGCTTTCCGGTCTGACCATTCATGGCGAAGAGATAGGTCTCATCCTTCCATCTGGTGGCCAGCATCCATACCGGCAGCATAGCATATTCCACGTTCTTCACATCCATGTTTACACTGGGTGTCCCTATAGCGGATACGGCGCCAAAGCCTCTGCAGCTCTCCTCAAGGCCTTCGATGACGCTCTTTCTGAGTCTGTACTCCGAGCGCTCTGATGCTGTGTTGGCATCCACATCGTAGACCTCGGCCATGAAGCCGGGCAGATATGCCTTGGAGAAGGGTTTGAGCTCTGCATAGCTGAAGGGTTCTATGGAATCCATGTGGGCATCAGGCATTTTGGTGGAACCGTCAACAGGGATGCGGACGAAGTCCACATTACCGGAGCGGTGCAGCCTGAAATGCTCTGTTACAACTACTTCTTCCTCTCCCTCGCGGTGAGTGGAAACTCTTTCGCCGTTGAAATCCGCATCGCCGTAGGCGGTGCCGCTGTAGAGCCAGAAGGGAACATAGACGCCCTTTATCTCTTCTATATGATTCTGATCCGCGAAGACCTTCGGGAGCAGCTTCTTACCCTTGTAATGCGCGTTAAGAGCGTCCATGGCGGCCTTTTTATCGAACTTGAAGGGAATGATGTAGTCCGGTTTGAACTCTCCCTCCAGGGTCTTGGGCACTATGGTCGGGTTTGCGCAGTAGGGGCAGGAGCCGGCTGCCGTTGTTGCGTCCATTACAAGCTCGGCGCCGCAGGATGGGCAGCTGTAGGCTCTCAGATCCGGATCCAGTCCTTCTGAACTGTATTCCTTTTCCTTCGCCTCTTCAGCTGCCTTATCGGCTTCGGCGAACATTGCCTCGACGTCTTCGGTAGTGAATATGCTGCCGCAGAAATCGCACTGGAGCTTGCCCAGAGTTTCATCGAAACGCAGCGGGCCTCCGCAGGAAGGACATTTATAATTTGTTACCTGTGATGCCATAACAAATTATCTCCTTTCCTTTTGATTTATTATTCGGGTTTTCTGGTTCCGCACTTGGAGCAGAAATTATCTGCTGCGCTGTTGGTCTTGCCGCAGGTGGGGCATACCCATTCTGCTGCAGGCTTCTTGGTGCCGCACTTGGAGCAGAAGTTAGCATCTGCATCATTGGTCTTGCCGCAGGTGGGGCATACCCAGCCGTCAGCTGCAGGAGCTGCTGCGGGAGCAGGCTGCTGATTTGCCATCTGATACAGTCCCTGAACATTGGCTGCTGCGCCAACATTCTGAGCCATTCCTACGCCTATATATGCGCCGGCTGCGCCATTGGGATTATTAGCTGCATCCTTAACTGCATCGCCGATGGAACCTGTCATAAAGCCGCCTGCAAGACCAGGATCTCTGAGGGCTGCTGCTCTCTGGAGTTCCTTCAGCATCTTCTCGTCTTCTTCGTTAGCGGTCACAGAAGACATGCCGCAGGAAACGATCTCGATACCGCGCATGTTCTTCCACTTTGCGGACAGCTCTTCGTTGAGTGCCTCTGCCAGCTCGGGAGCGTGGCCGGGGAGCTCGCTGTAGCGCAGACCCTTAGCAGAAAGCTTTGAAAATGCAGGCTGCAGAGCGGTAAGGAGTTCGGTCCTCATCTGACCCTGAAGCTCTTCGATGGTGTATTCCTTGGAAACATTGCCGCAGACATTCGCATAGAACAGAATGGGGTTGGTAAGCTTGATGCTGTACTCACCGAAACATCTGATGGAGATATCGATGTCGATGTTGGCTCTGGTGTCCACAACTCTGAAAGGAACAGGGTTGGGAGTGCCATACTTGTTTCCGGGCATTTCCTTGGTGTTGAAGTAGTAAACTCTCTGATCCTTGGGGATCTCGCCGCCGAAGGTAAGACGATTTACAGCGCTCTCCCAGATGGCCTTCAGGTTGTCTGCCAGCTGGCCATTATCGAAGATAGAGGGCTCGCTGGAAGCGTCATACTTGAATTCGCCGGGCTCTGCGCAGATCTCAGTTACCTTGCCCTGATCTACAACGATCATGCACTGGCCGTCTGCTACAGTGATCAGAGAACCATTGGTGATGACGTTGTCATAGATAGTGTTGCTGGAGCGGAGAGAAGTTTTCTTCCAGCCCTTTCTTACAAGTACGTTCGCAGGAAGCGCTTCGCAGTAGAAGTATTCTTTCCACTGATCGCCAAGTATACCTGTTGCGGTGCCTAATGCTGCTCTTATAAGTCCCATATTATCCTCCTTTTAAAAATCAATATTGAACTGTCAAAGTTTCATTACTGCCGTATTTAATAAAAAGTGTATTGTCCCCAAGCCGGATAGCTTTCCAGTCCGGGTCCTGAGTAAAGGCTTCGCCTCTGACGAGAGCCTCCATCATTCCGTCTGACAGGAAGCTTATGGTGACGCTTCCCTCTGCTTCCCTGCTGCAGTCCAGCTCCGCGGCCATGTTGACGCGCAGCAGTCTGGATGCTTTTTCGGCCGACAGCCCGGGCTGAGAGCCTGCTGCGGAAGCATTTTGGGCGTTCAAATCTATATGAACCTCCCTGTTCAAGGCTATTGTAACACAATTCCCTTCTGTAAAGTATATATCTGCGTCCAAATTAATGCCATTTATTTGCACGTTTTCCGCAAAATATAGCCTTGCGCCGAGGGATGAGGCTGTGTTTTCATCGTAAAGCGCAAAATGACGGCTCTTAAGGTCCGGACTCAGGGTGATGCCTTCACCTGGCACAAAGCCGGAAGCAGATGCATCTTCGATGTGATTAAGCAGTTCTCCGCTGCTTCTTATGTCCTGATTTATGACGGCCGCGCTGGCCAGCATCATCTGGTCTTCTTTGTTGAAATTGTAACTGTAGGTCTCGCGGAAGCGCTGAACGGCCTCGGTTATGGCTCTTGCTCCGGCATCCGTCTGGAATGCATAGTCGCAGTGATAGAATATGGCCATCGGCATGCGGTATTTGGCGGATATCTGGGACAGCTCGCCCGGGGTGTAGTAGAGCACTGAGTTGTTCTGCATCAGTATGGTCTCTTCAAGAGGCCTGCTGCTTCTCTGGTCATCAGGCATGCCCTTTGGTCTGTCATAATACACCTGATCGCTGCCGGTCTCCTCCGGAGTCGCCATCAGATAGAAAGGCAGACTCAAAGCGTTCTCCCTGGCATACTGGGGCGGAGTGCTCCAGTCTCCGGGAGCAGCCCAGCCGGAATTCCATAGCATGCCGCTCTTCCACGCTGACAGAAAGCTCTGTCTGGGGTTCAGAGTGCTGGTGTACCAGGTATGCTGATTGACCCCGACCCTGCTCAGATCCATGCCGTAAGCAGTCAGCGCCTTCCTGTGAGCCTCAAGTTCCCACTGCTCCCGTTCAGGAGAAGCGTATTTGTTTGTATAGAAATGCACTCCCAGATAAAAATGATTTTCTTTCGCGTAATCTATCTGAGCCTGCAGCTCCTCCCTGCATTCGTAGAGAGGATCGTCTATGGGACAGGCGAGGCCATACTCCATGCTTCCGCATACCAGGTCCTCGAGCCCGTCTCCGTTCAGATCGGTGAATCTAGGAGTGCAGTAGTTTCCGAATTTGATATTATAATTACCTTTGTAATTCAGCTCGTTGGTCTGTATAGTCCCCTGATATTCAAATGACGCACCGCCGTTTCCCTTAAACCAGGCGATATAGCCATTGAAATCCCCGGACACGATGTCGGTCAGGTCGTCACCGTCATAATCATAAAATTCCGGCGACTGCCAGTCGCTTGAACGGCTGCATTCGAGGGGGACTTCCTTTGTGAAGAAATATCGTCCGTCCTCAAAACGTCCCTGCCATAGGGAAATACCCGGAGTTTCGCTCACGCCGCCTATCAGCAGCCATTCGCCCTCAGGTCCGTCATCATGATGATAAAGCCTGACAAATACCTGGGTCCCGTAAATAGTGCCGCTGAGGTCAAGATCCCTGTAAGCATCCCAGAGCGTAAAACTGCCAAAGCCATTGGGGCTTCCGAAGGAAACATAGATATAGCCGTCATCCGAGCCCGAAAGAATGTCCCTGTATCCGTCCCTGTTCACATCCGCAATGGTCGGAGAGCTGTAAGCGTCCACCCGCAGAAGACGGCCGTCCCTGTCCTGAAGCTTCACTGCTGCTTCAGTCCTGAAGCGGCCATCGGACCAGCCCAGGCCTTTGTAGAAATAAAAGCTTCCGTCGCAGGAGCCGCTGAGGATGTCAGTTACGCCGTCATCATCCAGATCGGCTATCTCCGGATAGGCATAATAGCAATGCGCGTAGTCGTCGTCAAAATAGCTGGTGGTGTCGATGACTCCCTGCTGGCTGAGGAACTTCCCGCCCGCATCCACATGCGCTCCGGAGGAATAGGCGTTTTCGTTGTAATCGAAAAGATATACCGGAGCGCTGCCGGTGCCCTCGGGCCCTAAAGACTTCGCAGCCTCCGAACCCGCAGAATTCAGCAGATAGCTGACGCTTTCGGTCTTGAGGAACCATTTGTAGCTGTTTCTGATGATCGTAAAGGAAGGGACCTGATCGTACTCTTTTGCGATCTCGGAGAACTTGATCAGTGTGTTGTTTCTTATGCCCTCGCGCTCTTCGTAGTGGAGTTCCCAGCTGATGGAGGGACTGCCAAAATAGCCATAGACCTTCTCTATGGCATATCCGTACTTCTTTTTGGCTGCAAATGCCGCAAAGCCGTTGTACATGAGCTGGTTGAAGCCGGATGTGGTGCTCGCGAATGGCCTGACGCTCTGCTCACTGTTACCCATGGTGAAGCTGCCCTCGGAAAACACATTGGGCAGCAGCGGATTCACGAAGAACACCCAGCCCTTTCCGTAGCTGTTCATGGTATAGAGACTGCAGTTGTAACTGTCAACAAGGGCTGTGGATGAAGATGGGACCAGACCGAAGCCGTAATCCTGAAGCAGCAGGGTCTCATCGAAACGATCGTATTCCTCGTAGAGCCTCTTGAAATCCTCCACCAGCTCCGTCAGGTCCGTAAGATCAGTACCTTTTGGCTTGTTATATGTCAGCTGCCTGGGATAGCCGTTGATCTTCTTCACCTCAAAAGCGCCGAGAAAATCAAGGCTGAAGCTTTTGGCAAAAGCATTAGGGATAAAGACCGCAGCCCCGCTGCCGGCAAGGCTTTCCAGACTTCCTCTGAGCCCGGTCCACTGGTCTTCGGAAAGCTTAAGAAGGCTCTCGTCGAGGTAGAGCAGATCGTAGGCTGATAGCTTTTCGGATATCTGCTCCGTGAGATTTTCCGGCTTTGGCTTTGAAAGATCCATGCCGAGCATCCGGGCGGCCGGATTATCCGAGCGCTGCTTACCGCTAAGATCCACGCAGAAAGCATCAAGTCCCAGTATAGTCGGCTGATCCAGGTACAGGAAGGCCTCAGGCAGAAGCGCATCCCCTCCGCTGCACCACAAAACAGCTGCCCTCAGCCTGTAGCTGTCATCGGCAGCCGGATCCACATATTCAGTTTCGCTCTCCTGCCTTGTGCTGCAGCCCGCAAGCAGCAGACTCAGCAGAAGAAGAATACTGATGAATCGTTTCAATTTCTGATTATCTCCAGCATGCAGGAGAGCACTTCCTCTATCGTAAGATCCGAAGAATCCACCACTATAGCATCCGGGGCTATGGTCAGCGGATTGTGTTCCCTGTGCATGTCTCTGTAATCCCTTGTGCGTATCTCTTCCTCTATTTTGGGAAGATTCTCGGAGAGCCAGGCCTGCTTCTGAGCATCGCTGCCCTCCATTTTCTCCGTGTATTCCAGAGCCCTTCTCCTGGCTCTTTCCTCTGCCGATGCTGTCAGATAGAACTTGAATTCCGCAAAAGGAAGCACATTGGTCGTGATGTCTCTTCCGTCCATGACCACGGATTTCTTCTGGCCGATGGCGCGCTGCATGGCCACCAGCTTTTCGCGTATGGCGAGCACTGTGGAGCTTGCTGAAGCCAGCTCTGAGATCTCCGGTGTGCGGATCAGCCCTTCCACATCCTCTCCGTCCAGCAGCACATGGCCTCCCCCGAAATCGATGTCTGTAGCATCGAGCATGGCGGCCAGCGCCTCTGCATCGCTGTAGTCGACGCCTGTTCTTGCCAGCTTAAGAGCTATGGCTCTGTACATGGCGCCGGTGTCTATCCTGTCTATTCCAAGCTCGTAAGCGAGGCGTTTGGAGATCGTAGTCTTACCCGCGCCTGCAGGTCCGTCTATGGCTATTCTTAAAAGTTTTTCTGTCATCTTTTCATCCTCGCAGGCTGCGTTATTCGTCTGCTTCATTTTCTGCGGCATCCTTTGCCTTGGCGGCTTTACGGCCTTTTTTCGCAGGCTTCTTATCGTTGCCGAGCAGCTTTTCTATCTCCGCCACAAAGGTGTTGACGTCCTTGAACTGTCTGTACACGGAGGCGAATCTGACATAGGCGACCTCGTCCAGATCCTTAAGATGGTCCATGACCACCTCTCCGATATAGCTGGAGCTGATCTCCTTTTCCATCATATTGTTGAGGCCGCGTTCGATATCGTCTACTATGGCTTCCATCTGTTCCACGGAAACCGGACGCTTCTGGCAGGCCCTCATTATGCCGTTAAGTATCTTGTTGCGGTCGAAGCTCTCTCTGGAGCCGTCCCGCTTGACCACCATAAACAGCATCTCTTCCACCTTTTCATAGGTAGTGAAACGCTTTCCGCACTGTATGCATTCCCTGCGGCGGCGTATGGCTTTGCCGTCCTCTGTGGGGCGCGAATCTATGACTTTGCTGTCAGCGGCATTGCAATATGGACATCTCATGGCTACTCCTTTCCGGGCAGGCCCGGTCTGTGCTGACTTGTATTTACACAAGTCTTGTTTTCTAAAATAGTATTATACGCTATATATTGTGTTATATACAAGACGGTTTTTTTGTGTTACAATACCTTGCTCAATGAAATATAAGGAGAAGACCAATGTAGAGTTCAGCTTTTGAATTATCGGAGAATTATATCTACAGGCAGAAGCGCATCATAGAAGGCAGCGGAGGCTTTGCTGCCCGGAATGACTGCGCAGACATATAAAAACACAAATATGGATACAAAAAATCTACAGCAAGAATTAGATAAACGCCGCATCTTCGGCATCATTTCCCACCCGGACGCAGGTAAGACCACTCTTACGGAAAAGCT
>JAFRWH010000122.1 GCA_017438085.1 Bacillota bacterium | reverse complement strand
CTCTCAAGTACGGCGGAAGCTGCAATCTGCGCTACGACGACACCAATCCCGTAAAGGAAGACGAGGAGTTCGTAGGCTCCATAGAAAACGATGTAAAGTGGCTGGGCTTTGACTGGGCTAATCTCTGCTATGCCTCCAACTATTTCGGCAAGATGTACGAATGCTGCGAGGAGCTTATCAGAAGGGGCAAGGCTTACGCCTGCGAAATGAGCCCTGAGGAGATCAAGGCCAACCGCGGAACTCTTACGGAGCCGGGCAAGGAAAGCCCCTGGAGAAACAGGCCTATAGAAGAATCTCTGCAGATCTTCCACGACATGAGAGACGGCAAGTACGCTGACGGCGAGAGAGTCATCCGCGCCAAGATCGACATGGCATCTCCCAACATCAACATGAGAGACCCTGTCATCTACAGAGTGCTCCATGCCACCCATCACAATACAGGTGACCAGTGGTGCGTATATCCCATGTACGATTTTGCGCATCCCCTTGAGGACGCCATCGAGGGAGTTACCCACTCCATCTGCACCCTGGAGTTCGAGGACCACAGGCCCTTCTACAACTGGGTGCTGGAGAGCCTTGACTGGCCGGAAGCCCCGCAGCAGATCGAATTCGCCAAGCTGAACCTTTCCAACACCATCATGAGCAAGAGAAACATCAAGGCTCTTGTTCAGAGCGGCGCTGTGGAAGGCTGGGATGACCCCAGACTCTGCACCATTGCAGGCATGAGGCGCCGCGGCTACACACCGGAGGCTCTCAGAGCATTCTGCGATGCCATCGGCGTGGCTAAGGCTAACAGCCAGATCGGCATGGAGCAGCTGGAGTTCTTCGTAAGAGACGACCTCAAGACCAGGACAGTAAGCCGCATGGTGGTGCTGCATCCTGTCAAGCTTATCATAGACAATTATCCGGAAGGACAGAGCGAACTCCTGCCCATAGAAAATGACCCCAACAGACCCGAGCTCGGATCAAGAGAGGTGAGCTTCGGCCGCGAGCTGTGGATAGAGGCGGAGGACTTTATGGAGGTTCCCGCAAAGAAGTATTTCAGGCTCTATCCGGGCAACGAAGTCCGTCTTAAGGGCGCATATTTCGTGACCTGCACAGGCGTGGATAAGGATGCCGAGGGCAATATCACTGCCATTCACTGCACTTACGATCCCGACACCAAGAGCGGGACCCCGGGCGCAGACAGCCGCAAGGTAAAGGGCACCATTCACTGGGTGGATGCAGCCACCGCTGTGGAACTTCCCGTCCGCGAATATGGCTACCTGGCCTATCCCAACGAGGAGACCGGACGCAACGAGTTCGATCCCAACTCCAGGACAGACCTGACTGTAAAGGCTGAGGCCTGCCTTAAGGACGCAGAAGCGGGCGAGCGCTTCCAGTTCTTCAGAAACGGCTACTACATTGCGGACAGCGTGCTCAGCAAGCCCGGCGCTCCTGTTTTCAACCAGATAGTCGGACTCAAGAGCTCCTGGAAACCTGAAAACAAGTAGGACCGGCGAATATATCGTCTATCGCCAATAAACGATAAAAGTATATAAATACTGATGTCCAAGAACATTCTGCTGACAATAGCATATGATGGCAGCGGCTTTTCAGGCTGGCAGCGGCAGCCCAATGCCAGGACGGTCTGCGGGGAGCTTGAGGCGCTGCTTTCGGATATCTGCGGCGCTCCGGTTCAGCTTAACGGCTGCTCCAGAACCGATGCAGGCGTTCACGCGAAAGGCCAGCGGGCGAGCTTTGTATCAGACTGCCCCGTCCCGGCGGAGCGGCTTGCAAGGGTCATGAACGACAGACTTGCCAGGGATCGCCTGGAGGGCGTGGGCGAGATCCGCATACTGGAAGCGAAGGAGATGCCGGAAGGCTTTCATGCAAGGTTCGACAGCAGGGGCAAAAGATACATATACAAGATAAAAGCGGGCAGACCCGAACCGGATGTCTTCGAGAGAAACTATTGCTATCAGCTGAAGGAAAAGCTGGACGCAGAAGCCATGAAAAAGGCCGCTTCGTACATTGTCGGCACCCATGATTTCAAATGCTTTGAGGCCGCAGGCAGCACCCCAAGGGAAAGCACGGTAAGGACAGTTTACCGGCTGGAAATAGGCTGCCAAAGTGCAGGCTGTGCTGCTTCTGAAAGTCCGTCGGCTCAGGAAATAGACATCAGGATCGAGGGGGACGGCTTCCTCTACAACATGGTGCGGATAATCACCGGCACCCTTGTGGAAGTCGGACAAGGCAAACGCAGTCCCGAAAGCGTCAAAGATACTATAGCCTCGCTGGACAGAAGCAGAGCCGGCCACACAGCCCCGCCTCAGGGACTGTACCTGGACGAGATCTTTTACTGAAACGGTTTATCAGACAGAAAATATAAACGCAGAAGGAGCAAGACATGGAGAAGCAAAGACCCAACTGGGATCAGTATTTTATGGAATTCGCTGAACTGGCCCGCACCCGCACCACCTGCATCAGGAGGGGCGTAGGCGCAGCCATCGTCAAGGACAACAGGGTCATCGCCACAGGCTACAACGGCGTCCCCAAGGGCCTTCGCCACTGCTCCGAGGTGGGATGCCTCCGTCAGCAGCTGAACGTTCCCTCCGGCAAGCTGCACGAGCTCTGCCGGGGCCTTCACGCGGAGCAGAACGCCATAATACAGGCTGCCAGCATGGGCAGCAGCATAGAGGGCGGCACCATCTATGTAACCACACAGCCCTGCATCATCTGCACCAAGATGATAATCAACGCAGGCATAAAAAGAGTCGTCATCAAGGAACCCTATCCCGACGAGCTGGCCATGTCCATGGCTTCCGAAGCAGGTCTGGTGATAGACGTTCTCAACGAGGACGGCAGCATTCAGCATGATATCTACGGAGCGAATAAAAACGCCGGGGAATAATCAATGAGCGATTACTTACTGGTGTTTGCGCTGGCCTTTCTGATAACAGCCATCGCGACACCCGTTTCCATAAAACTTGCGCCAAAGATCGGGGCAATGGACGTGCCCAAGGATGACAGGCGCATGCATAAAAAGCCCATGCCGGTATTAGGGGGCCCAGCCATCTATCTGGGCATTTTGGTGTCGGTTTATTTCCTGCACAGGGATGAAGCCAGATATAAGGAGCAGTTCCTCGGAATCTTCATAGCCGCCACGATGATGCTTATAGTAGGCATAATCGACGATATGAGGGATAAGGGGCTTCCTGCCAAGGTAAAGCTGCTGGGGCAGCTTGTCTGCGCCTTCATACTCTGGCATTACAGTCTCCGCTTCTCCGGAATGGCCAATTTCTTCAGTTCAGATCCGGAGAGCTATATAGTCTTCCCGGGCTGGCTCTCTCTTATCATAACCATGCTCTGGATAGTGGCCATAACCAATACTATCAACCTGATCGATGGTCTTGATGGTCTGGCGGCAGGAGTCGTCTTCATCGCCTGCATTTCCATCGCCTACGTATGCACTATTCACGGCCGCAACGAAACGAAATTCATGATATTGGCTATGGCGGGAGCCTGCCTGGGCTTTCTGATCTACAATTTCAATCCGGCCAGGATCTTCATGGGGGACAGCGGGGCGCTGCTTTTGGGACTGCTGCTGGCTTCCGTATCCATGGTGGGCGATACTCCGACCAAGAGCGTCACTCTCTTTTCCACCATACTTCCGATGATAATACTGGCGCTGCCCATATTTGATACGGTATTCGCCATGATACGCCGCATACTGAGCCACAGGAGCTTCATGGAGGCGGACAAGGGGCATCTGCACCACCGCATCATAGCCATGGGCTTCGGCCAGAGGCGCACCGTGCTGGTCATCTACTGCATCTGCGCCATACTGGGCATTGCAGGCGTGCTCTGGACCCTGCAGATGAAGCTGGAATCCATAGCGCTGATCTTCATAGCAGGCACCCTGATGTTCATCTTCCTGGGTACCCGCATAGATATCAACGACCAGATCGCTGCCAGAGAAGAAGCGGCGCATGTGAACGAGCCAATGGGACGCATAGAACCCGTCCGGGAGAAAGTAGAGGAGATCGATGTCAGCTAAAAGGATCAAGGTCATGTCAGTCTTCGGCACCAGACCGGAGGCAATAAAAATGGCTCCTCTGGTCAAGGCGCTGCAGGAGGACCCTGAAATAGAATCCGTTCTCTGCGTAAGCGCGCAGCACAGGTCCATGCTTGACCAGGTGCTGGAGCTTTTTGAGCTGGTTTATTATCTGCTCGCACGTGTAGTCGTCGCCGTGGAGCG
>JAFRWH010000121.1 GCA_017438085.1 Bacillota bacterium | reverse complement strand
CAGGCGGTGCTCGGAACAGGTAAAAATGAGACAATGCTCAGCCGCAACGGAAGCACCGCGCTGGTCAACAGCGTCGAGATACTGGCTTCCACAGGCAGCTATTTCAAGATCTACGATGCGATGATGGGTAATGATGATGCTGCTATCAATGAGGCTGCCAGGGAGAAGGAGGGCATGGATGACCCGGATTGGAGGCCTCCAAGGTTTTCAGATCCTATGGAACGCAGCCTGCTTATAGTGCTCCAGACGCAGTAAGTGTGTTCACGTTCATTGATGCAGAAGACTTCGGATATCAGGGTTCAGGGATCATTTTTGTTCAGAAGGTATAGCTATGGGGAATATTATTTGTTTTTACGGTTCGGATCATAAAACAGGGGTGACTATGATCAGTCAGTGCGCGGCTGAAGCGCTTTCTTCTGACATTCCGGGGCTTAATGTTGCTCTTGTCCACGCAGAGGATGCCTCAGGCTGCGATTATTCGCCCGGAGTCAGGGTCAATCTGGAAGGGCTTCTGCCGTATCTCAGGAAATACAGCCTGGACCTGAATGAACTGGCGGAAAAGTCCAGGTACAGAAGGGGGCTGTCCATAATAGAGGGCGTTACAAGTCCTGAAAATGCGGAGGAATTCGATCCGAAAATGATGAAATTCCTGCTGGAGGGGCTTGCGGGCTGCTTCGATCTTGTGCTCTGCAGCTGCGGGTCGGACATCAACAGCGGCACTGGCCTCGGAGCGCTGCTGGCTGCGGATAAGCGTTATCTTGTGATGGCTCCGAGGGAGAGCGCAGTACGCCGTTTTGAGATGGTAAGAAGCATATTCAGGATGATGGAGCTGGATTTTGACAGGATAATACTGAACCGTTTCGGATCGAGAAGCATATTCAGTCCGTCTTATCTCGGAAGCAGGGTCGGTATGGATAAAAACCGCATACTGACAGTCAGGGAATCCAGATACGGAGATCTCTGCGAGGTGGATGAAAAGTCGCTGCTGGGATACAGGGACGGAGCTTTCAAAAGAGATATGGCCTCTCTTAAAGCTATGATCGAGGCAGACTGCGGATCAGAAGAGGCGCGGCATGGCTAAGTTCAGATTCAGCGATTATCTGAAGAGCCTTGAGGATGTACCTCAGGAAAAGGAATACAAGAAAGCATATAAACAGGACAAAGAAGAAGCTCCGGTACAGGCTGAACAGTCATCTGCAGAACCGGAAAAGGACACTGAAACAGATTCGGATCCCAGGACAGCTGTTGCTGTAGACGGAAGAGAAGAATTCAAAAAACTATGCGCCCGCATAAAGAGGGATTTTTATCTTGACTGGGAAAACAGAGAAAATTCCAGAAGCACCCTGGAGCTTCAGAAAAGAGCCATCATAGGTTATGAGAAGGAAAAGGAGTTCTTTAAGAACAGGATAGCGGAGATACTGAAAAGCCTTGGCAAGGAAAAGGCAGCCTATCCCTTCTGGTACAGTTCGCTGGAGGATGGGATATACCAGGAGATCTGGGGACTGGCCGGTCTTGCTGAGTGGTTTCATCCAAAGTATGCGGAAAGCAGTTCCGCGAAAATAATAGGGGATAGCATATATTTCCTGCATGAAGGCCGCATGAAGCTTATGCCGCAGAAGATAAGCAGGGAGAGAAAGGAGCAGCTGATCAAGGCTTTTATGCTGCTTACGCCGGAAGAGCGCATGGACAAAAGCTATCACGAGACCTATCTTCTGGATGGCACACGGGTGACCATATTCGCGGAACCAATGGCCAAGAAGGATCAGGCTTCAATCATATTTCGCCGTTACCTGATCCCGACGCTGAGCTTTGAGGAGCAGGCAAGGCGCGGCACTATACCGGAAGAGGCCATACCTTTTTTCGAATCCATGGTGGCTGTCGGGTACAATGTTGTTTTTCTCGGAGCTGTAAGAACTGCAAAAACCACTTTCCTAAGCACCTGGCAGCGCTACGAGGATCCTGCGCTGGAAGGCGTAATGGTGGAGACAGATCCTGAGATACCTATGCATACGCTGCTTCCCGGGGCACCCATACTTCAGCTCATAGCTGATGGCGACGACCTTAAGCGCATATCTAAAAACCTTCTTAGAAGCGATGCAGACTACTTTATACTTGCGGAGGCAAGAGACGGCATAGCGCTGGATACGGCTGTCAAGATCGCTGCAAAGGGCACAAAGCGGATGAAACTGACCTTTCACTCGAGAAATCCCAGGCAGTTTCCGCTGGAGGCTGCAACCGAGATCATTAAGGCTACCGGCGGAGATCTGAAGCTGACCATGAACATGGTTGCCAGCGGCTTCGACTTTCTGTTTCACTTCATCCAGCTTCAGGATAAGCGGCAGAAGAGGCTGAAAGCCATATACCAGATGAGTCTGGACGAAGGTGACGCCATTAGGATCACACCGATATGTCTTTACGATATATCTGAAGAGAGCTGGACTTTTTATTCGGATCTGGCGGCAGACAAAGAAGAATACGGTCTTGAGAGCAATCCGGAAGCCTTTATAGCCATGAAGGCGCAGCTTGCGGAGCTGGAAAGGAGGGGCAGAAAAGCCGGAAGAACATGATGAATCTGATACTTTACACTGTATATCTGATGGGGGTATTCCTGCTGTTCTCGGAGAGCTTTTCCTTATTGCTGAGAAGGATCAGACTGCGGCACAGACTGCAGGCTCCTGTCGGAGGAAAGGATGTGCTGGCGCCTGCATACGAACTGCTGGGAAACCTGGCAAGCGCTTCTCTTCACAGGGATATCAGCGGCAGCCTTGTATTGTGGTTTCTTGTGTTTATATTCATTCTTATCTTTTTCCTTGCTCTGAACAGCTTTACGGCTCTGACCGCTTTTATGGTGGCGCTGATCAGTTCGGCTGTTCCGGTGCTCCTGATGTACATAGGTCTTATGTCCGAACAGGGCAGGAGTTCAAGAGAAGGCATAGCCTTCGTCAGCGAGCTGTACAGACAGTACAGGGCATGCGGAAGCAATATGAGCCAGGCAATGGAGGAGGCACTGGCAAACAGCAGGAACTTCCCCTTGTGCGCCAGGCACACATACAGACTGCTGCTGCATCTCAGAGCGGCAGCTGGCCCCTCGGAGATAAGAAGCGCCTGCAGCGAGTTCTCCTTCGCGCTGGGTACGGTCTGGGGCAGCATGCTCAGCTCCTGCATAAGGATATCGGAGGAGAAAGGTCTGGATATCAGCGAAGGTCTTGGGGACATACTGATACAGCTCAAGAACGCAAGCCGCAGGGCTGAAGAGAGAAAACGCCTTAATTCAGAGGCCAACAGAATGACCACGCTGCTGATCCCCATACTCTATGTAGGAACTGTCATAGTATCGGTAAGCTATCTGGGGCTGAGCCCTGAAAAGTTCTTCTCCAATCAGTTCATGACTCCGGAGGGGCTGCTTTTCTTTATGGTTGGCATATTTCTTTTTATCGTTAACCTGGCTGTATTGTCTCTGGTCAGCGGTTCAAAGCTGGATTATTAAGGAGAATGACATGGACAAACTGAATTATCTGTTCCTGATCCTTTTTCAGGCAGGCGTCGCTCTTCTGATGTTCAGCCCCAGGTGGGATCTTAAGGCGAGGGCGGAATACTACTACGGAAAGGGCAAAGAGAAGATACAAAAGAGCCATTTCAGCAGCTTCATCGATAGTATAAAGCGCAGCGGAAAAGCGGATGTACTGCAGCGGGAGATGTCGGAGGGCCTGGCGTATATAAAAAACATAGTGGTGCTCGGCCGTGGCAGCTCGGTAAGCAGTGAACTGCTTCTTACTGAGCTTGCGGATATAAGCAGGGAACTGAGTCCGGTGTATCTGGAGATGGCGTCCCACATGCATATGAACGAAAAGGACAGCGCTTCGAAGCTGCTGGAGAATGCGGTCCCGGGCAGTCTCACGCCTGACATTGCAAGGCTTCTGACCGGATGGGAAGAGATAGACCCGGACAGCCTTCTGTCCACCGTAGAGCTCTACCAGACCAGTCTGAGGGAGGAACGGAGCACAAAACAGCTGAAGAAGGACGAGTTGATCAGCGATCTGATATATTTTCAGGTCGTGGCCAACTGCATGGTCGTCCTCCTGAATTTTATATATGTTGGATATTTCATAGAGCAGAGAGAAGCGCTCAGATTCCTGTTCTAGCAGAGATTGAAAGGAGAGAGATATGAAACAGTTGATAGTGCTGATCTCCACCATAATACTTGGCATAGCCATTGCTTTTATGGTGCTGGGATTCAGGACAACGGCAAAGAATCTGACAGATACCACCAATTCCAAGGTGAACAGCATAGTAAACGAGGTACAGAACTACAACACCTCCTATACAGCGCCCACCACTTAAAATGGATGTGATGTCATGAAACAGCTGATAATCCTTGTATCCACGATAATACTCGGGATATTCATTTTCCGCATGGTGGCCGGTCCTGAAGACGGCAGCATATACAGCAGCGTTAAAAGGCTCTGGCAGTCTGAGATCCAGGTGCGTACGGTGCAGGACTACTGATTCCGGAGTGAAAGGAAAGACATATGAAACAGTTTCTGGTGCTGGCAGCAGTGCTGCCTCTGATGCTTATTTTCTTTGTGCAGTTTTCGCTTGACCAGATAAACAGCAGCCGCATAGCGGTGTTTTCGGATCTTGTCTATTCGGCGAAGGAGGAAGCCAGACAGGAAGGCTGTTTTACGGACAGCATAAAGGCTGATCTTAGGCGAAAGATCAGTTCGGCTCTTGGCATCCGGGAGTCAGACATAGTCATTGAAGCCACCGACACAGTTCAGTACAGACTTATCTCTGCGGAAGGTTATACGGATTCCAACTGGAAAAGAGGACTGATCTACTACAAGGTATCTGTGCCTATCGGACAGGTGATGGCAGGGAAGAGCATGTTCGGGATAAAGGATGAAGACAATGAATATTACTATACCATCGAAAACTATGCGGCAAGCGAAAGACTTCCGCTGTAGCTTTGGAGGAAGCTTCCGGAAATGAAGACCTTTATCATTTTTCTTGCCTTTGTGCTTATAAGCGTGAGCTGTCTATGCTTCAACAGCGATTTCAATAACTATGTTCAGCTTCAGAATCACATGAAGGCTTTGGCTGAGGATGCTGCTGTGGGTAGCGCTCTTGTGCTTGACAGCGGCGAATATTCAAAAGGCCGGCTGGTGATAGATGAAGAAAGTGCAAGAAGCTATGTCGGTTTTCTGCTCGAGGAAGCAAAAAAAGGGTATTTCAGTCCCGAAAGAGGCCGGCTGAGCTGGGAGCTGTACATTTTTGATGATGAAAAAGGTTATGGAGGCTGTGAGCGCTACGGCCTGGCAGTATCCAAGCCTTCGACTGTGGTAACGCTTAACTTCAGCTCCGACAGACTCTTTCGCATGAGTATATTCAGTCTGGACAGCGTAAGCAGGACTGCCAGCTATCAGTGGGAATATTGAAGCCTGTGACCGCATGGGAAACGCCTTTCCGGTAATTCCGGGGAGGCGTTTGCTGTACTTAAACAAAAAAATAACAATAAGCTGGGCCAGATATACTGATTTAAGATAGCTAAATACAATGCGCTTGCTATTTTTGGCTTTGTAGTTCATAATTACTTCGTTACGGAGGTTTTATTTTATGAAGAGCATGACCAGAGTAGCATTGATCACCAGCGGCGGGGAT
>JAFRWH010000120.1 GCA_017438085.1 Bacillota bacterium | reverse complement strand
GGAGTACAGAAAGGACGAGGCGTTCAGGACCAACTTCAGGATGTATCAGAAGAAGTACTCTGTTCCGGACCTGAGAGCTTAGCCTGCGCGTCTGCCTGCCGGTTTTTTCAGCTGATCGCAGGCGGATAGTTTACTTTATTACAAATCGGTGCACAAGCACATGGTTTTATGTTATGATACAGATCAGAAACAGTCCAATCGTTCGCAGAAGGAGGATCAGTAATGAATTATCAGATTTTCGGAGATGAAGACAACCCCATCGTTGAGATCGCACTTACAAGAGGTGAGCAGATCAGGATCGAAAGCGGAGCCATGGTCTACATGCAGGATGTTGCTCTTGAGGGCAAGTCCAATTCCAATAAGGGCGGGTTCGGAGGTTTTCTCAAAGCCGTGGCAAGATCGGCTGTAACAGGTGAAGGTGTATTTATCACAACAGCTACCGGTAATACCGATATGGCCCGCATAGCAATCGCGCCGGCAACTCCGGGAATGGTGGCGAAACTCGAAGTAGGGTCCAGGCAGTACAGACTGAATACAGGTGCATTTCTTGCCTGCGACGGCAGTGTAGCCTACGAGGTGAAGTCGCAGAGCTTTGGCAAAGCGCTCTTCGGCGGGACAGGCGGGTTCTTTATTATGGAGACGGTAGGCCAGGGAGACCTGCTGGTCAACGCGTTTGGAGCTCTTATAGAGATGGATGTCACACCAGACAGGCCTCTGGTAATAGATAATCATCATGTTGTGGCCTGGGACGCAACGCTGGACTACAATATACACCCTGCATCGGGCGTTATCGGTTTCAAATCCGGAGAAGGCCTGGTCAACGAGTTCCACGGCAGCGGCAAAGTCCTTATTCAGACAAGGAACATTGCAAGCCTTGCACATACGCTGATCCCGTATATGCCTACATCCAGCAACTAAAGGCTGCTGATATAATTCAAGCAACAGCTGCAGTTGTTTCAACAAAATAAACAGTCGCTTTCAGGCGGCTGTTTTATTGTGTGTGAACACCTTTACTTTTCCCTAAGCACTTTATAAAAGAAGAACAAAGATACACAAGACAAGCTGCACGGTTCGGCGTTTTTGTCAGTCTATCCCCAGCAGCACATCCATCCTGCTGTAGTCTTCGTCCTCCAGTGCGTAGGTCGCAAAGGGCGGGGCAGGGCGGTCCGGGGATGTTTCCGTTTTCAGATACAGGGTGTCTATTCCTGCGGCTGCAGCCATTGCGATGTCTGCGTCCGGGTCGTTGCCTGTCATCAGGCAGCCTTCGGCCGAAAGATCAAAGCGCTCCATGAGCAGCTTGAGGATCTTAGGGGAGGGCTTTTTGGATCCGGCGTCGGAAGAGAGGACTATGCCGTCAAATGCGTCGGCTATGCCAAGGGTCTGAAGTTCGCCTTCCGTAAAGCAAGCCTGGGCGTTGCTTAAAAGGTAAATGCCGGAGCCCGCCTTTCGGATCTTTTCAAATGCTGGGAGGACCCAGGGGTAAAGCGTCAGCTTTTTCAGGGAACATGCTCTGAAAACCCGGGCGGTCTCTTCTACAAGACCGCTGTCTGCAGCAGCTCCTTTTGCCGTAAACAGATCTCTGAATACATTGCGCAGTTCGATCTCGGCAAGAGGGTCGCTTAAGCGGTTCTGCTCGGTATTGCAAAGCATGAGATAACTTTCGCGAAGCTCACGGCTCGTCCATTCCGCTCCGT
>JAFRWH010000119.1 GCA_017438085.1 Bacillota bacterium | reverse complement strand
GTTCAGCTTTGCAAACTCGCTCCCTGCCGCTGCGCCTTTAAGACTGAGCAGGAACGCGCAAGCCGCCAGCACCGTACTCACAAGATAAGTGACTGTCAGCGCTCCGAATGCATTGACCTCCCCAGGCACCGACTTCGTGCAGATGTTGTAGCAACAGCCCGAACACACTATAAGTATCATTGGCCAAATCATTTTCCACATAATCCGGGCCCTCCCCTGCGGTCCTGAAAATACTGCAATTAATTACATTTTATTTTCCTGATCTATCTCCCGAAGCCGCATAAGCCATTTTTCTATAGCTCCGTTTTCGCAGAATTCCAACAGAGTGCCATCCACAAAACGGTCTGCCCTTAAAATGCCTACAAGCAGCGCCATAACGGTCCTTCCATCCAGCAGGGAAACATCCGCATTCTCCATAGCGTTTGCGCTCCACTTGATACCGGCAGCTTCGAGTATGTCCTTATAACTGCGGAGATCCATTTCCGCATGATCCTCAACGAACTGATAGATCGTTTTTACCAGTTCATCCACGACCGGGGCATAGGCGACAAACGGAAACCGGATCGGATGCTCCGGCGACCCATCGTTCTTATTGTCGATGACCAGCTTACCGTACTCTGCGCCTTGCAGCCTTGGCAGAAGCGCAGTTAATGATTCGTACATATATTACCTCCGATTGGGCGGCTAAACTCTATTCTTTGACCCATACGCCGTTGGGCTTAAGTTTGTACCCGCGACGCTTAAGCTCCCTGATGACAGCCTTCTCATCCTTCTCCACCTCAGGAGTCTGCTTTAAAGTCTCGTAAAGCGTCAGGAGCATGTAATCCGGGTGTTTACGGTATTTGTTGATGAACATAAACTAGACCTGCAATACTCTTTTCAACTTAATTGTCATCTGAATTAGAACGGTATATCATCCAGCGAGAACCCCTCCGGTAAAGGAAGATCGTCCTTACCAGGTTCTTCCTTCTGCACGCCGCCAGAGCTTCCCTTATCCAGGAAATCCACTCTGTCTGCAGCAACCTCAGTGGTAAAGATCTTTTGACCGTTCTTTTCGTAAGAGCCAGTCCTTATGCGACCCTCGACCGCCACAAGCCTGCCCTTTGTGCAGTAACGCTCCACCAGCTCTGCCAGCTTGCCATAGCACACGATATTAGGGTAATCCGCACCAAGATCGTTGCCGTTCTTGTCCTTTCCCCTGTTTATGGCAATGCTGAACCTTGCGATAGCCATCTGACTGGCCGACGCATATCTTACATCCGGATCCTTTGTGAGACGACCGATAAGATTGACGGTATTCATGGGAGGCCCTCCTTTATTACTGATTTTTCTTGAAATAATCCTTGATTTTATCTGTTGATGGTCCGTTATATACTCTTACAAGCTGTGCGATGTGACATCTTCTGTTTTTATAAAAATCGCCATGTGAAAAAGCTTTACCTTTGGCAAACTCAGAACCCATTTCTGTAATCGCAAAACAATAATCATCGGTCCATGTTGCAGCTTCAACTATCAACGGATTCACTTTATGTATATATTTGTTATAAATCTCTTCCAGAGATAATTCCTCATCGTAGTCTATTTCTTCGTATTCTGGGAAGAATGCCTCGTATTCCGCCTTTGAGACTTCAATTACTTTTGCCACAAACTTATAGTATCCTAATCATATTTCGGACTGTTAACTTTCATCAGAAAAAGCCTTATCACCCCGCACATAATCCTTGTTGTATCTCTGTTGCATAAAACGGCAGAGCGCAGCCAGATACTCGAGCTTTACCTGGTAAATTACTTCAGGCGAGGGGCTTTTCATCCACGCATCTCCGGATCTGTCTGAGTCCATTTCATTTTGTTCAAACCTAATTAAGTCTTCGATCAGCCGGGTTCTGGCATCAATAAGGGTTTTGTAGTCTGCATCCCTGAATTTAAAGACATACGACTGTGGCGATATCATCATAATACATACCCCCCTTTCTTTATTCTTGTTATCCATTATCCACCACAAGCTATACATAAATCTGTACTTACGCTAAAATGGTCACATGCATTTTAAAACCCCTCTCAGAGGCTCTCACAGCCGTTCTGAGAGGGGTTTAGGGCTTTTGTGGGTATTTATGCAATCGAGGTCTCTGAGTTTAGCACGCGCCTATTGCTGCGTCACCTTCAGCAGCTTTATGCTGACTCTGTTCATTACCTCCAGATAATAAATGGTTTCTGCATCGTTCAGGTCCTTGCTGTTCCATTGCTCCGCCTTAGCCGCAAAGTCAGAGTATTTCTGCAGCAGCTCGGCGTACTTTGCCAGCTGCGAGAAGTCCGATGCATTGTAGTGCTCCATAAAGTCGCAATACTCATCCATAAAAGATTCGTAGGATTCCAGGAAGGCTTTGAGCTCCGGCGAGATTGCATCACTCCCGTCCGGTTCAGCCTTGTTGTCTGTCGCTCCGGCAGGCTCAGCTGCCTTGGGGGGATCAGCAGTCTTGGCAGGCTCATCGCCGGCCTTGGGATCCGGCTTTGTGCCTTCAAGCCCCGCGCTTATTACCGGCTTTTCGGCAGTTTCTGATATCCTTTCAAAATACAGCTTGTCGCCGTTTACAATGCGATATAGATAATCGTCTTCCTTCGTGAAACTTGTCCCCAGGAACCTGACCCCGCCTTCTCCCGCAAACCATTTGCCGCTGTCGGTCCCGCCAAGGTAATAGTACTCTGCGCTGCCATCCGGATAGAGTATCAGGTATATATTTGAGAGATCGGTGACGCCGTAAGACTCGATCTCCTCTAAGCTTATGTATTCGCCTTCAGTGCTTACGCCGCAGGCCTTCCAGCTTCCGGTATAGTCTTTGGAATAGTCAGTTTTTGAGGGCCCCTGGCCAGTGTTCGGCGCCTCGGTTTTCGACGGAACCGGTTCAGCCGCAGCCGTTTCATTTTGTGTTTCCGCATTGCTGCCGCATGCAGCCAGGACGATTGCCATTAATATTGCAGCTATGGTCAGAGCTGCAGATCTGCGCATTCTCATATCCGCTCCTTCATCATTCTTTTTATTATGAACAACAGAAAATCCACATCCTCAGGGTCCAGGCTGCGGACTTTCTCTATCAGCAGGTCCATCTTCCGGTCCGGGTGCTCCTCCGTATACGAGAAGAACTCGCTCGGCGGTACATTCAGGTACTCGCAGATCTCAAAAAACAGCGACATGGATGGAAGGTTCTTTCCATTCTCGATGTTGTTGATATATCCGGCGCCCTGCCCCAGCGACAGGCTCATCTCCCGCCCTGACTTGCCACTGCGCATCCTCAGTTCGGCCAGTCTCCTGTAGAACCCGCTTTTGTAATTTGCCGTATCCATTCTCATATCGGTATAATTGTACCTTGCGGACCGGACGGTTTTATCCTGTTCAGCAGTAGATTTCGCGTCCTTTGACCGCTCCTGGCGGATACTCTTTTTATCACTCATTTACGCACCTCCTTTATGATTGCCTCATAAGGAGATGTGTAATTTTTGCGAGTTTATGGTTGCTTAGGAATACGGAAATGTTTAGGACACTTTAAACCCCTCCCAGAGGCTCTAATTGCCATTCTGAGAGGGGTTTATATGCTTTGTGGGTATTTCTGCCGTCGCTTCACGAAACAAGCCTATAACGGCAATCTGAGCGTCTGGGGTTTATCCGGAATGCGTGGCTTTACATCGCCTCCAGGCAAGCCTTCTCTACCATCTGCCGACCCGCCTATCTCCTGTGGCGCTTCTTATAATCCATGCGGACCTCTTCCAGCGGGTCCTCCGTATCCAGAGCCCTCGCCATCTCCGGCGCACTGCCTGCTCTGACAGCGTATTTTATCGCATTTGATACCGCGCTGAATGTGGTCTGAGTGCCTATGCTGTCGTGCTCGTAGCGTACGGCTCTCCTTGCGTCGATACCTATCCTCCCAGCCTCTGCCACCGCATCGATATTCGCTCCAAGGAACATGAACTCCCAGCCCTGTTCCTTCTTGTCCTCGATCATCCTGCGGACCTTATCGTAGCTGTACTCGCGGCTTGCATTCTCCATGCCGTCCGTGGTGATTATAAATATCGTCTTTTCGGGAACGTCTTCCTCCCTGGCGTATTTGTGGACATTGCTGATGTGGGTGACCGCCCTGCCCACAGCATCCAGCAGTGCAGTCATGCCGCGCACGAAATACTGTCTTTCGCTCATGGGCTCCACTTTGCGGATGTCCACGCGGTCGTAGATGACGTCGAATCTGTCATCGAAGAGCATCACGGAAACATACGCCTCCCCCTCTTCCTTCTTCTGCTTTTCGATCATGCTGTTGAAGCCGCCGATGGTGTCCGCCTCAAGCCCGCTCATGGAGCCGCTGCGGTCCAGTATCATTACCAGTTCTGTTAATCCCTTTTTACTCATCTCTATGTCCTCCCTTTGCGTTGTGGTCTTGCTGATTCTTCCGGGCAGCTTTTAGCCCTTATCGTGTTTTGCAGCTTAAGAATAGCAGTGCAGCAAAGGCAAAAGGTCGCTTCGCGGGCGACAAAAAACGGACCCACAAGGGATCCGTTGCGTGATGCGTTTTAGATTGTTTCTGATGAGTTTTTAGAGTACAGGCCGTCCGGTCCGGCCGGCATTTTCAAGCGCCTGCGCAGGTACTTATCCTGCATTTCCTGCAGACTTTGCCCAGTTTGCTCTGGGGCATTTCCGTCGGTCTTCGCCCTGCTAACCGAGCACCGGCTCGTTGTATTCATAGAGCAGCTGATTTATTTCGAACATATCGTAGATGCTGTGCTTTATGCAGTATTCGACTATAAGATCGAACTTGCTGCTGTGGGACAGCGCAAGGCCTGCCCGTCCAAGCAGATCCATTGTAGCATCAAGGTCAAGCCTGAGTGCCACCGCCAGGGCAAGCGCAGTCTTCTTGGTGGGATTGTACGAGCTGTTGCTGCGTATCTTGGAGAATAGCTTGCGGTCCATGTTTGCCCTTTTGTACACCTCTACATCAGTGTAGTTGCGTTCGTCGATCAGCCGCAGCAGCGTCTTCTGAAAGCTATCCTCGGGGTTGGTCAGTATGTCCGAAAGATTCTCCGTAGACGGCATCCCGTTTTCTGTACTGCTGATGCCTGTCAGACTGTATAAGACGTCCGGACTGGCCTCCATCTTCTTTTCTATGTACGCAGATGTAGGGTGATGTCCGCCTGGCTTCGAAGCTTTAGCCCGTCTCTCTGGAAGGGACGTTTCGTTGTAGCCGCCTGGCCTTGAAGCCTTTGCCGGTCTCTCAGGAAGGGATGTTTCATTGTATCCGCCCGGTCTTGCCGCTCCGGCCAAAGCATCTGGAGAGTTTTGCTTTATTTCTTCCGCATGTATCCCTGCGCCTGCCATGCCATAGGGACCGGCAGGTCCTCCGGCCTTTGCATGTCTTTCAGCATCCGCTATTTCCTGAGGGACACCTGGTCTGTACGCTTCTGCAGGCCTTTCCGTGGCAACCGTTTCGTTGGTTCCGCCTGGCCTTGCAGCCTCCTCTTCAGCAGACTCCTCCACATAGTTCTCCGCCAGATAAAGCCGGACATCCTCCACAAGCTCTTTGGACAGCTCGCGCTCCCCGGTGTGCCCCCGTGTTAAGTTTTCCAGTATCTTTTTAATTGGCATTGTCTTCCGATCCCATCCTTTTATATCCCTTGTATATCTCGCCCTTATATCCCTCGGCGGATCTCTTAATACTCACTTCACGCAAATTCAGGTACGCCTGCACCGCTGTATCCTGAAATCAGTCCGGCTCGATACCGCAGCCTGAATCAGTCAAGCTCAACCGTATAGTAGCCCAGGATCACCTGGTCCGGGAGCCTGGTGGCACAGCAGACATAGACCTTTTCGTAGAGCCAGTTCAGCCGCTCGTCGTATATCTCAAAATGAGGCGTTGTGCAGAAATAGTAGGCGTTCGGGTCCACGAATTCGCCGCGCTTTACGGCCTCCACATACTGGGGCGGCACCGTACGGATGCCGTTGTTTTCGATGTAAAAGCCGGAGCCGTCGTCCATGCGCACAGCGTAGCGGGCGGAAAGCTCGCAGACGCCATCGGGGCGTATCACCTGGCTGTCCACGCCTCCGGGAAGCACAGTTCCATGAAGACCTTCACCGGTCAGTTCACCCTCTGTGATGGGTATAAGCTGCCTGCGGCCGGCCTTTTCGTCCTGGCCCACGACCACGGGCTTATCCACTTTTACCGAAATATTGAATGCGAGTTTTAGCGATGGCATATTGCTGCCTCCTTTTCGTTTTTATGTCTTAAGCTGGGCGCTGAACCCGTTCCGGCCGAAGCGCCATGCGTTTTAGCGCTAAACGTTTGCGAACTACGCCCCTGCGAGCCAGATCACGCCCCAGGCAATGCCGCAGATCGCGCTGTACATCACTATTATCCACACAACAGTAGCCGTCCGGCTCTGATGTTTGACCCGCACAAAGGGGTACGGCCCGTCCATCTTGCCCAGGTAGTTCAGGTACATCACCACAATGCCGTAGATAATAGTTACCACCGCCGGCACGTACCATGCGCGGCTGTGTTCCTCCAGAAGAATGTATGAAAGCGTTGTCACTATTGGGCACAGCAGATGAAAGAAAAACTGCGTTCCGCTGAAAAGCCCTGCGTCCTTCATGATCGGCAGCAGAACAAAAAGCGTCACCAGCATAGTCATGAGCATCATGCAGACGGAAAGAAAGCGGAAGCCGCAAACAAAAGCCCCCGGCCCCGCCGCCAGCAGCAGTGCTGTACTCAGCATTGCAAGGAAATTCGAAATAATAGTATAAAACTCGAACATGTGCCAGCCGAATGCGCGGTAGCTTTTCACCAGGCAGATAAGTTCGGTTATTATGAGGGCTATGCCTGTGCAGAGCAGCATCTCAGCCTCCTGTATCCGGGCTCGCTCCATAAAGAACGGGCTCTGAATTGATTGCTAATTGAATGTATCTGCGTTTATCTTGTCCAGATCAACGCCTTTGGTCTCCTTTACCTTGGTGATAAGCACTATCAGGCTCAGCGCCATAAAGGGCACGCAGATCAGAAGGAACAGCAGGTCCATAGGCATGAAGTTCTGAAGCACGATGAACAGAACCTGTCCGATGAACATGCCCGAGCCTATCATCACGGATATGGTACCCATTACCGAAGAACGCATGCCCGAAGGCGAAGATTCCGCCGGCATGGTCAGTATTATGGTGTCCGACATGGACCAGAGACCGCCGATGGAGCAGCCGTAAGCGATGCCTGCCGCTGCTGCGCCCCAGCCCAGTCTGCAGGAAAGCACGAACATCAGCAGACCGAAGAGTGCCAGGCTCCCCAGCAGTATGCAGACCTTCTTGCGGCCCAGACGGTCGGAGAAAAAGCCGCTGAGTATGGTGACGATGCCGTTGAAGAACGGGTAGATGATCAGAACCAGAGCCACCATTTCCGTTGTCATGGAGCCCTCCAGCACCGTAGCGTAGTAGGACGTATAGAAGGTGGTGGCGAAGAACAGGAAGCCGGAGATCAGTATCCAGCGCAGCTGCCTGTTCTTAAAGATGAACTTCAGGGCTCTGAATACGCCGCCCTCTTCTGCGGTACCGTTTTTCTTATCTTCTTCGGCTTTGGCCGCTCTCTGCTCCGGTGTCAGCTCCAGATAGCCTATGCGCTGCTCTACAAATACCGGTGTTTCCCGCAGAAGGAAGTAGGAAACAAGGCCGATAGCTATGGCGACGATAACAGGTATTAAATAAACCATGCGCCAGCTGCCGGCATCTGCGTCATTAAGAAAAGCCTTTGACATTACGCCTATCAGCGACACGCTTATCAGGGCTATGCCCTTGGCCACAAAGCTGTAGGTAGCCCTCTTTTCCTTCGGCGCAGTCTCCATGATGTACAGCACCTGCATGTCGTTGGGTGTAAAGAACATCATGAAGAGCATTCCCAGTATGTACTGCACCGCGCTGCGGCTGGTCATGACAATAAGCATGCCAAGGCCCATGCCCACGGTGTTGATCATCAGGAACAGCCTGCGGCCGTACTTGTCCGACAGCGCTTTATAGAAGGGGCTGATTATAAGGAACAGGTTCGATGCCACCTGCCAGGGCGCCACTGTGTTGATGGCGCTTTTGTATTCGGGGCTGTTGACGTTTCTTGACCCGATCTTAAACAGGTCGAAGAGCACATAGGGCTGCATTGCAGCGTTCATGTTGGAGGTGATCTCATCCACCACATAGACTATGGTCAGGACCACCATAACAAAAAGCAGGTAAGCGCCCGTCTTCGGGAGGCTGTCCTGCTTCCGGAGTCTCTCCAGCTCCCTGGATTCTTTGATATTGCCGTTCAATTATATTCCTCCTTAAGGCTGCTCAGTCCAGTCCTCCAAGAGCGCCTCTGTTTCTGAGCAGCACCGAGCCCAGCAGTTCGCCGAGCACATAGCAGCCCAGTATCTCCCCCGCTGCGATGTAGATCATCTGCAGATACAAGGGGATATCGATACCGTAGCCGTAGCGCAGGACCAAAGGGATTATCAGCGTATTGGAGATTATCGTGGGTATGGGTACCAGCCAGCGGTTTTTCCTAAGCAGCCATCCGCCCCATGCACCTATAAGCGTGGCGAGGCTGCCGAACACGATGTCAAGAACCACCGCTCC
>JAFRWH010000118.1 GCA_017438085.1 Bacillota bacterium | reverse complement strand
TAAATGTGCTGCCGAAGGTGCCGAATCCAACGTTAAGCCAGTAAGCAGCAACCGTAAGACCGGTGCAGTTCGCCTTGCTGAAAAACAGCAGTCCGCAGCATGCCAGGCCTATCATTCCTGCGTTCAGGAATGCAGAGCCCAGACCGCCCAGCTTGAAGTAATCCATGGTAAACTGTGAGGGCCTTGTAATTATCCTGACAAAGCCGGGAATAAGGTTTGCAAGATCACCTGCGCACAGCGCACCGATAATAAGCGCAACGGAAAAACCGGTCAGTATCAAAAGGATCTGACGGCTTGTATCTTTTTCTTTCATGATAGATCCCCCTTAATGTGGTTGTGCATTAAGTGTATATTAATCATTTGACTTATTCAAGGGAAAAAGACTGATACAAATCCCCTGCTTATAAAGCAAAAGACAGGAACTTATAGGGTCAGATCCGCTCTTTTTATATGCAAAACAAAAGACAGGAACAAGTCCTGTCTTTTGTCTGGAGGCGACACAGCTCTGCAGACATGCTTCCAGCTGCTCTGTCTGCGCTACGCTTGCCAATCGCAGGGAAGCATTGCCCCGCATTTGAACCGAACGGTTCAAATCCGCGCTTATCATATGCAAAAAGAAAGACAGAGCTTGATGCTCTGTCTTTCTTTTTGGAGGCGACACCCGGATTTGAACCGGGGAGTAAAGGTTTTGCAGACCTGCGCCTTACCACTTGGCTATGTCGCCAAAAAAATTGGCGGGGGTAGAGGGATTTGAACCCCCGGATGACGGAATCAGAATCCGTTGCCTTACCGCTTGGCGATACCCCTGCGAGATATATGAAGAATGGGGTGGGTGGAGAGATTCGAACTCTCGAATACTGGAGCCACAACCCAGGGTCTTTGGCCGCTTGACGACACCCACCATAAAGAATGGTAGCGGGAGGGGGATTCGAACCCTCGACACCACGGGTATGAACCGAGTGCTCTGGCCAACTGAGCTATCCCGCCACGCTTTTGGTGCCCTTCAAGCACCGCTCGATTATATTACCATTAGCTTTTATTACTGTCAAGAACTAATTTTAAGATTTTACTCCCCATCGAGTTCCAGGTATCTGCTGAATGCCAGAGCCGCATCTCCCCTGTTCAGCAGCCCTTTAGGAACAAAATATCCATCGCCTGAAACCCTCAGAACTCCAGAGCTTAAAGCCCAGCTCACAGCATCCCTGCAGGCAGGATCTATATCATTAAGATCCGGGAGATCCGTGATCTCATAGGGATTGGAACCGTCCAGCCCTTCAAAGCGCAGGAAGCCGTAAAGGAAGGCGGCGAACTGCTCTCTGCTCAGCTGCATATCCGGATGGAAAAGCGTATCCTGCTTTGGATTGAGCATGCCCATATAGACCATGGCATAGGACGAATCCATATACCAGATGCCATCTGCCACATCGTCAAAAACCGGCTGCGTCGCAAAGGCCTTTATTTGCCCTTCTGAGAGCCTTTGCAGCACTTTTGACATCATTGCCCTTGTGAAGGGTTTATCCGCCTTAAAACGGCCGCCAGAGCCCTCAAAGAGCCCTTCAGAACTCACCTTGTCGATCACAGTTGCCAGCGGCTCATCATCGGCAACATCAGCGTAGCTTATAGCTGAAGCGGCAAGGGATCCGGTAAGCAGCATCGCGGCGCAGAACAGGACGCAGACCATATGCCTGAGCCCCCTGCTCTTCCATGTGAAGTTACTAAAAAAGTTATTATTCATAGTTTTATTTGTGTTCTTCTTTTCCGTATCCGCGCTCGATTATCTCGCACACGCGCCAGACACCGTCATCGCAATAATACAGATAAATAGTATTGTCCAGCTGATAACTCTTGTCCCCACCGCCGACATGGAGCACCATAACGCCCTCCATGCTGATGCTGACCAGCCTTGCGCTCCATCTCATGCTGCCTGTCGCAAGCTGGTTTTTGAACTCTGTTGAGGTCTGCTTTTCGTAAAGCTCTTCCTCCAGACCCTCCAGCTTGGAGAATACCGGCGCCGTGCTCATGACGTGACCCTTAAAGCCTGCCCAGTTCAGCTCGCCTGCCAGATAAAGACCATACTTTTCCCAGACTTCCTGGAACACGTCGTAGACAGCGCTTTCTGAGCTCTTGAGCACGCTGCTTCCCGCAACTATGATGCCATTTTTGACAACAGTGCTCAGGACCTCGCCGTCAGAGCCTTCGATCTCCTGACGGTAAATGTCAGGCGTATCGAAAAGTCCTTCAAGGTGATAGATGCTGAACTCGGGTATAGAAACGCTCGGGTCGCTCTCAGCCAGGTCCTTCAGATCCGCAAAGCGGTAATTCATCTGAGCCGGATCGATATCTTCAAAGCCAACATCAGCTACGCCGAGTCCCTCCGGATCCTGCACCGCAATGTCGACACTCACAAGGCCTTCGATGCTTACGATCTCGTAGATAGGCAGCTTCAGAGGGCTGTAGGTCTCCTCAGTTCCGATGGCAAATCTGGCCACCCGCTTTTCGTCTGCAGAGATGATGTAGTAGCTGTAATAGCCCTTTTCGGTCTCCACCCTTTCGTCGAAGCGGAAGGAGATATTTTTGCCCTTCAGCGCATTAGCCAACACTCTGCCCGCATGAGGATTGTTGTAGTAAGGGCTTGAGAAACCGCAGTCTTCAAGTATCTGAGCGCAGCTTCCGCCGCTGGCCTGAGAGATCAGATCCTTTCTGAAAGCGGCCAGGATATCTGATGGCTGATTCTCCTCGAATTGCTCCAGAGAAGTCCACACGCTGGACCATATATAGATGACAGCCAGGAACAGGCACAGGAAAAACAGCCTCCTTCCCTTTTCTTTTGTGAAAGAGGTCCTAGTCATCTGCAGAGCTCCTTCCCTGCGGGATATGCTCCTGCACCCAGGCCTTCAGATTGCTGTCGAACATGCTCCTGTAGCTTCTCGACGGCCCGTGATAGATTATGAACACGCAGCCGCCGATGCAGATAAGCACAGCCAGCAGTATGCAGGCCAGATCTATCATCAGTCTCTGAAATATGGATTTGTTGAAATAACTACTCTTCTTCATATCTTGTGTCTGTATATCCCGCGGATCTGAAGTTCTCCGCGGCAGTATTAAGGGCGTCTGAGAGATCCTCCGGACTTTCAGGACAGAGCATGGAAAGGTCTGTTTCTCCTGCCATTTCAATGGCTTTGGCGTGATCCATGTAGAGCTCCGCCGCTTCCTTTGCCAGCGCATTGGAAGGCACAGAAGCCTTTTTTGTGATGTGCATATCCACCACATCTATCATGCCGCCCATGTAGATCCCGTTGGCGGGGCAGCGGCCTTTAAGCGCCCTGAGGCCCTTCTCCACCGCTTCCTTAGGCGTCTGAAGCCCTATGG
>JAFRWH010000117.1 GCA_017438085.1 Bacillota bacterium | reverse complement strand
GACAATCCCGCAGAGCTGCAGAAGGCTGCAGTGCTGGCCCTGGACCTTGCTCAGGGCAGAGGCGGCGACCAGCTGGTCCTGAAGGCCGGCTCCAGCGATGCCGAGTATTTCGGCGGAGCGCTTCCCACAGTAGAAAAGCGCAACAAGGGCAAGTCCCGCATAGTTGCTCACGCGCTGATGCAGCAGATGGCTGCGGCGGACAGAGTGCTCATAATGGGTCATACAAGGCCGGATATGGATGCCATAGGCTCCGCCATCGGCGTGTACTGCCTGACCCGCATGGCGGGAAAGCCTGCTGATATAGTTCTGAACACCGTGGGAGAAGCTATAGAGCAGATCTACAACGCTGCGGATGCAACAGGGGATTACAGCTTCATCAACACCGAAACGGCCCTGTCTCTTATGACAAAGGATACGCTGCTGGTGGTTGTGGATGTTCACTCGGGCGCCATGACAGAAGCTCCGGAGCTGCTTAACGAGGCGAAGAAAGTAGTAGTTATCGACCACCACAGAAGGACCAAGGGCGCCATCGAAAATCCCACTCTGGTGCACATAGAGGTATACGCAAGCTCCGCCAGCGAGCTCGTCACAGAGCTTATACAGTACGCAAAGGACAGACCGACCCTCAGCAAATTCGAGGCCGACGCCCTGCTTGCCGGCATCACTCTGGACACCAAGAACTTTACCATCAATACAGGTGTCAGGACCTTCGATGCCGCATCCTGGCTCAGGCGCAACGGCGCGGATGCCGCGACGGTCCGGGGCTTCTTCAAGCAGAGGCTCGAATTCGTTCAGAAGAAATACAATCTTATCGCCAGCGCGGAGGTAGTCGGAAACGGCATAGCGGTGGCGTATACCAGGGAAACGGACCCCGCCATGCAGGTGCTGACGGCTCAGGCTGCAGACGAACTGCTGGATATGAAGGGCGTAAGGGCTGCTTTTGCCGCCGGAAGAGGAACGGCAAAGACCATGCTTTCCGCCAGATCCCTGGGGCAGGTAAATGTGCAGACTATTATGGAGAAGATGGGCGGGGGCGGTCATATGAACAGCGCCGCAACTCAGCTGGATGATATGCCCGAAGAGGCTATTCAGAAGCTGGTCCAGCTTCTCAGAGAAGAAAAACTGATATAGGATCTAATTCGAAAGGAACAGGTGAAGGATATGCAGGTAATTTTACTCAAGGATGTCAAGGGTCTGGGCAAGGCCGGCCAGATGGTCAAAGCCAGTGACGGCTACGCCAGAAACTTCCTTTTCCCCAAGAAGCTGGCCATGGAAGCCACCGATGCCAATAAGGCGCTTCTTGAAAAGCAGAGAAAGCAGATCGAGGCTCAGAGAGCCATGGATATACAGGTCGCCGAGGAGATGAGGGCTAAGATCGAAGCTGCCAAGGCGCTTAAGCTGGTCAGCAAAGCAGGCGAAAACGGCAAGCTCTTCGGCGCCATCACCGCGCAGGACATAGCCGATGCCTTCAAGAAGGAATATCTGGTGGAGATCGACAAGAAGAAGATAGTCCTTGACAGCCCCATCAAGAATCTCGGTCCGGCCGAGGTAATGGTAAAGCTTTATCAGGACATCTCTGCAAAGCTTAAGCTGGAAGTGGTCCAGGAGTAAACAGATGGCTCAGTATGAACGGATCCCGCCTCAGAGCGAAGAGGCGGAAAGGAGCGTTCTCGGTGCCATTCTGATGGATCCGGAGGTATTATTCGATGTTTCGGAGATACTTACTCCGGAGGATTTCTATTCCAAGGCCAATCAGGAGATCT
>JAFRWH010000116.1 GCA_017438085.1 Bacillota bacterium | reverse complement strand
GGATGACCTGCGCATGGATGGGTTTGCGCTTACAACGGCCATTGTTATGAACCTTCTCGGTGGAACAGGAAGCCTCTTTGCGTAGGCTTCTATCTCGTCCCAGCCGGAGATGGTACCGTTGATTATTGCGCTGAAAAGGGCCTTAAAATCTCCAAGGGGTATATCTCCGTGTATGCGGCGCAGGTTGATCGCAGCAAAGCAGTCTGTAAGCATGCCGAAAAGTATAGGCATGTCGCTGTACAGCTGCTGATTTGGCGCAATTAGTATAAGATAAAACTCCTCTGTGCTCTCCAGCCTTATCCTTGTGCTCCAGGAAATATCTCCGTTGCTTAAGACCAGCTTTTGAATCTGGCCGTCTTTAAGCTCGTCCAGCTCCTTTTTAAGCTTGTCGGAGGTGACTACATCTCCGGACATGAGGCTCCTTGCCATGATGCTGTCCAGACATTTTTTGCCGGCAAGGTAGGAAACATGGAAGGTCTTATCCAGGAAGAACACGGAACCATCTATTATTTTTGCTGCGGCTTCAACAACATCGCGCATGCCGTAGTTTCTGGTCGTGGCGTCTGTAAGCTGGAGCTTCCAGTCCATGTGGCGCAGTATTCCTGCGGTTATGGCTTCGTAAAGATCAAGCAGGGGAGAGCTGAATTCAAAAAGCTCTGCTCCCTTAATTTCTGCAGCTTTTGCAAGGCCCGGCCTGCTGCCTGCGCTTGCAAAATACATGCCCTGGCAGTCTGCTGTGCTGTAAAGAAAGCTTTCTATCTCTTCCGGTGTACCTACCCAAAGCACGTCTTTATCAGCTGTCCGCATGTTTTTTAAGAGCCCGGCCTTTCCGAGTTCTCTTCCTATTTCGATAAGTTCGCGTTCCATATAACTATCCCCGGTCTGTAATTGGATCTCAATGATAACTGCATAGATTTTATCAGATTATGAAACAGATTAACAGGGGGTATTTGCACAACAATTGTGCAGTGCTGCACAAGTTAACTGCTATTTTAGCAACGGTGCACAAACATTTTTCGAATAAAACTGATAGATTTGACTTTGATTACCAATAAATATATTCTATTCTTGTAATCATTTGTGGAAATATGTTTTGACTTAGTGCTGCATATTCGCACGATCTGTTTCAGCCATGAAAGGAGTACATAATGACTGAAAGAATAGCAAGAATGTACGCAGATCTTAAAGGCGAAAAGAAATTCGTCTTCTGCGCGGAAAAGCACAAGATCGTCGTAGATTCATGGAGACATCATGAAGGTCTCACCCCCGTGCTGAAGAGAGCTCAGGCTACTGCAGATTACTTCGACAAGAGAACTCTGTACGTGGATCCGGACGAACTCATCGTAGGCAATGTTGCTTCCAAGCCGCACGGCCTTGAAGCTTCCTTATGGGGCCCGTTCTGGGACGATGAAGACCTCAAGACCATCATCGCTGACGGAAAGTACACCATCTCCGACGAGGACTGGAAAGCTCTGCGCGACTGCGATTCCTTCTGGGATGAGCAGGACAGGCAGATGTATGAGTGGCAGGGCCGTTTCTACGATGACGAGCGCCTCTGGCCGTTCATCAAGTCCGGTATACTCTGCCCGCCCTGGACAGACAAGAGAAAGGGAAGAGGATCCGGCGGAGCCGGCTTCGGATGGGGCCTTGGAATCGGCCTTTCCTTCTTCGTACCTGACTACGGCAAGATCGTTACCGAGGGTATACACAAGACCCTGGACGACGCAAAGGAAGAGCTCCGCAATGTCCGCTACGACAACGCAGACGCCTACGACAAGGCTTGCTACCTGCATGCTGTCATCATCGCCCTTGAGGCAGTAGTCCGCATGTATCACAGATATGGAGAT
>JAFRWH010000115.1 GCA_017438085.1 Bacillota bacterium | reverse complement strand
GGTAGTGCCTGCCGTAGGAGTGTTTGCGGCGGCAGCCATGTATCCCAGAGCTCTGGGGATGAACACCAACATCAATATGATGGCTACCACCCTTCTGGGCCTGCTGTTTACCGTCATAGGCAACTACATGCCCAAGACCCGTCCCAGCTACACCATAGGAATAAAGCTGCCCTGGACTCTGGCAGATGACGAGGTCTGGACCAGGGCCCACCGGCTGGCGGGCTGGATCTGGACGATCTGCGGCATTCTGATCATGATCGCAGGTTTCATTCCCGGCTTGCCCATCTGGACGATATTCGTACTGTTCCTGGCCATGGTGCTTATCCCCTCGGTATACTCTTTCCTTCTTTACAAAAAGTTGCACCCGTAGTAAACTGGTGGAAATAAAAGGAGAGAGCTTATGGAATACACAGTCCCTCAATCAAGTATTATGTGCATGCTTATAGCATGCCTCGGAAGTTTCATTATCCCTATCGCGCTGTTCCTTCTGCTGTATAAAAAAGGCGCAGGAGTCAAGCCCTTCATAACCGGAGCCGCTGTATTCATGATGTTCGTTATTGGACTGGAAGGAGCTGCGGTCAGAGCTATACTGGGAGGCTCTATGGGGCCTGTCATAGAGGGCAACATATGGTACTATGCCCTGTTCGGAGGTCTGATGGCAGGTCTGTTCGAAGAGATCGGCAGATTTGCAGCCTTCAGGACTGTCCTCAGGAGCGATAACGGCAAGAGCATCAACGCTCTCATGTACGGCGCAGGCCATGGCGGCGCCGAAGCCATGATAATAATCGGATCGGCTATGATCAGCAACATAATGATCGCGAACATGGTAAACAAAGGAAACATGGATGCCATCACGCAGGGACTGAGCGGCGAACAGCTTGCCACGATCCAGGCCCAGATAGAGCAGCTGGCGACCATACCGGCCATAACCTTCATCCTCAGCCTTGTAGAAAGGGTCTCCGCAATACTGCTTCACATGAGCCTTTCCGTAGTGGTTTGGATAGCGGCCAAAAGAAGCGCTCCCATGCTGCTCGTAGCCATAATCATCCATGCCGCAGTAGACGGAGCAACCGTTCTGCTCTCCCACTCCGGGATCAATACCTTCAAGATGGAGGCAGTCATCATGGTCATGGCCCTTGCCGCAGCGTTCTACGCCTGGGTCATCTGGAGAAAATACGAAGAAAAGTCCGAATTATAAACTTCTGTATAGATCTGCAGCGCCTGCATAAGGCGCTGTTTTTTTATGAACACATTTCAAACTTTAATACGATAGAATTCACCCCTTTATCTTTCACTGTAATATGTTAAAATAAAGGGACATACATATCCGCTCTGGCATGATTCCGGGCGGGAAAAGGAGGATATCGTGGAAGAAACCAACAGCGTAAAACGCATTCCTATTGCGAATTCCGTTCCCTACAGAGAATTGAAACTGCATCACGATTTCAGGGAGCTGCTGTCCTATATCGCAGACGAATACGGCGATGACAGCGCATATATAATCAAGACCAAAAGAGAGACAAAGACCACTCCGGCCGAGTACAAGCGCGTAAGCTTTATCGGGCTCAAACGCGATGTCGAGGATTTCGGCACCGCTCTGATGAACATGGGCCTGAAGGGCCAGCGCTTTGCCATCATCGGAAAGAACCGCTATGAGTGGATGGTTGGCTACTATGCATGGCTCTGCGGACTGGGCATCTGCGTGCCTCTTGACAGAGGCCTGCCCTACGATGAGCTTGAGATGTCCATCATCAGATCTAAATCCGATATCCTGTTCTTCGACAAGGACCACTTGGAGACTGTCGAGGCATTGAAGGCGGCCGGCACTACACAGCTGACCACTTACATCTGCATGGACAAGATCGAGGGCTATCTGAATGTGCCCGACATCATGGCAAAGGGCCGCGCTGCATCCCAGGAAGACAAGGAGACTTACAGAAAGCTGCCCATAGACTCTGACGGAATGACCATCCTGCTTTTCACCTCCGGCACCTCCGGACTTGCAAAAGCCGTAATGCTGTCTCAGGTAAGCATCTGCCACAACTGCTGGTCAGTGCTTTCTGTCGAGGACCTGCGCCACGGCGATGTCAACATGGCCTTCCTGCCCTATCACCACACCTTCGGTTCCACCGGACAGACCATGATGAGCTGCGCCGGCATGACCACGGTATTCTGCGACGGACTCAAATATGTCCAGAAGAACATGGTGGAATACGGCGTAAGCGTGTTCATCTGCGTGCCTCTGCTTATCGAAGGCATGTACAAGAAGGTCATGCAGGCTGTCAAGAAGCAGGGAAAGGAAAAGACCCTCAGGACCGGCATCAAGATCAGCAGACTGCTGCTTAAGCTGGGCATCGATATCAGAAGAAAGCTCTTCAATGAGATCCACGAGCAGCTTGGCGGACATCTCCGCTACATAGTCAGCGGCGCATCCGCGCTGGACCCCGTGGTAAATCAGGGCTGGCTGGATCTGGGCGTCAAGCTGGTACAGGGCTACGGCATGACCGAGACCTCTCCCGTAATGCTTGCGGAAACGCCTGAAGTCCTCAGCCTCGGCTCCAACGGCATTGCAATTCCGGGAGTCACCATGGCCATCGAAGATCCCAATGAGGAAGGCATAGGCGAGCTGGTCTGCAAGGGACCCAACGTGATGCTCGGCTACTATGAAAACGAAGAAGCCACAGCAGAGATAATGAGGGGCGGCTGGCTCCACACCGGAGACCTGGCAAGCCTTGACAAGAATGGCTGTGTAGTCATCCGCGGACGTTCAAAGAACGTTATTGTCCTTAAGAATGGCAAGAACATCTATCCCGAAGAGCTGGAGACCGTTATAGGAAACCTGCCCTACGTAAAGGAAAACATGGTCTACGGCCAGGCCCGTCACAAGGACGGCGACTCCGGCGATCTGTCCCTCTGCGTGCGCATAGTCTAAGACCCCGAATACGTGGAAAGCATACT
>JAFRWH010000008.1 GCA_017438085.1 Bacillota bacterium | reverse complement strand
GAGTTCCATGATCCACGTAAAGAGCAAGCTGGTGGACAGAGCCCAGCCCGAAGCAAATCTCCACCTGGTCCAGAGCACCAGCCCCAGCTACATACTTATGACATCCCTCGATGTGGCAAGAGAGGAGATGGCGCTCCACGGCGCAGAGATGATAGATAATGCCCTCTCCCTGGCCAAAGCAGCGGCGGAGGAGATCAACACCATACCCGGCGTCAAGTGCGCAACTAAGGAAGTCGTCGGCCGTGCAGGCATAAACGACTACGACGAGACCCGCCTGATAGTAAGCTGCGCAGATCTGGGCATCACCGGCTTCGACATGAAGAAGATACTCTTCTTCGACTATAACATCGATATCGAAGTCACCGACTACCGCAATTTCGTGGCAATCGTCACCTACGCCAACGACAAGAGCGACCTTGACAGACTGGTTGCGGCGCTGAAGGATATTTCCGCAAAGAACATAAAAACAGGCAAGCCTCTGCCGGGTGGCGAGCCCCTGCCTCCCATACCCGAATATGTGCTGTCTCCAAGAGAATCCTATTTCAGCCTCAAGAAGCGCATTCCCTGGGCTGAATGCAAGGGCCGCATCATGGGCGAGATGATAGCCCCCTATCCTCCCGGCATCCCCGTTATCTACAACGGCGAACGCATGAGCGACGAGGTCTGGGAGTACCTGGAGCGCTTCCGCCTCCGCAAGGGTCACCTGCAAGGTCCTTCCGATCCCACACTGGAGACCGTGCTGGTGATCGAGGAGTAAGATTGATAAAGTATATTTTGACGGGTCCTGCCACAAGGCATCCTCCCATGCGCATCGCTTACGCTCAGCGCACGGGTGCCCTCCTTATGTCACCCGTCAAAATTTAATGACGAAAAACATCCCTAATGGTATGCTGCAAAAGGCATCCTCCCGTGTACTATCATCACACTTAAAAAGCTGCAGTCCCTTAGGGCTGCAGCTTTGTTCATTCGATATTCAGTTGAAGCTTTGCGCTCTGCGGGCTATGCGTGATGCTCCACAAGCTCGTACTTCTTGATGTAATCGCCCAGCTCATCCTCGCCGGCGCTGACGCTTACTATAAAGTCCGGACCGTATTTCTTGGAAATTCCGTCGAGTCTTTCGAAGAAATCCTCCAGATTGTTGATGCTTACATCGGCGTGCTTAAGGATGCTGTCGATGAATATCAGCTCTATGTCGTGATCCTGGCTGATGATGCCGAGGATAAATCCGATGTATTCGTCGATGTTGGTGATCGACTCGTATTCTTCCATGCAAACTACACGGATGCTGTATTTGAGATCGTAGATGAGTCTCTGATTTTTATTGATAAAAACAACGCTTCCCTTAACTGTATTCAGGCTTGAATTAGCAAGCTCCACCATTTTGCCGGTCTTGCCGCTTCCCTTGTGGCCTATGAGTAACTTAACCAATGGAATCGCCTCCCTTTCTATTTTTTCGCTTTGCGCGTCATTAACTGTACCGATTTCATTATACCTGTCAGGGCAGTCCGGTGCAAGGCTAATAATCGTTTTCAGCTATTCTTTTTTCTCAGCTGTCCGCAGGCAGCATCTATATCCTTGCCCAGGGTCCGTCTGATGCTGCAGGGCACTCCGTGCTTTTCAAGGTAGTCCGCGAAGGCCAGAGCCTGCTTCCTGGAAGAGGCCAAAAGGCCTGTTTCCGCCACCGGGTTCAGAGGGATCAGGTTCACATGGCATAGCGTTCCCCGGAGCAGGTCCGCCAGCTCGGCGGCGCCCTCCAGGCTGTCATTTTTGCCTGCTATAAGAGTGTATTCGTATGTGACCCGCCGGCCTGTCTCCTTTCCGTGCGCATCTGCCGCCGCCAGAAGGCTTTTAAGATCGTACGCCTTTGCCACCGGCATCAGTGCCTCCCTTGCCTGCTGATTGGCAGCATGGAGAGATATGGCCAGATTCACCTGAGGAAAATCCTTACCAAACTGCTCTATCTTCGGGACTATGCCGCAGGTCGATACGGTGATGTTCCTGTAGCTCAGGTTTATGCCCTTCGGATCGTGTATCTGCCGAAGGAATTCGCAGAGATTGTCGTAATTATCGAAGGGTTCGCCTATGCCCATTAGCACCAGATGGTTGACCGGCTTTCCGGCAGCCTTTTCGCTCACGATGAATTCATCCAGCATCTCCCAGGCCATTAGGTTCCGGCGTTTTCCCCCTATAGTTGAGGCGCAGAAGCTGCAGCCCATGGCGCAGCCCACCTGGGTGGAGATGCAGAGGGAATTGCCGTAGCTGTATTCCATGAATACAGTCTCGATCTTGTTTCCGTCGGGCAGCCCCAGCAGGAATTTTTTGGTGCCGTCAGAGGAGCTCTGGACCAGGTCCACGCTCAGGCTCTGAAGGCTCCACTTCTCTGCAAGCCCGGCTCTCAGATCTGCGGAAAGATCGCTCATCTCCCCGAAATCCGAACAGCCCTTGCATATCCAGTTAAAGATCTGAGCCTCCCTGAAGGCAGGGAGCCCCAGCTCCTTGAGCGCAGTCTTTCTTTCTTCTCTTGTAAGATCCTTAAAATTATCCATTCCGCAATATCTGCAAAGAAATGCAGCCTACAGTCCTGCTATGAAAAGCTCCAGCGCCAGTCTTATGTCGATGATGCCGCTCTTCATGTCGCGGTCTATCTTAAGCACGTCGAAAAGATTGCGCTTGAGCTGATTGATGCTGCGGCGGTTTGCCGCAGGGATAAGCTTATCCAGCCTGTATTTGTTTATACCCATGCCCTGAGCTATCTGCTGATACGACTGCCCCTCAGCCTTGCGTTCGGAGTACTCAAGCATAAGCTCCAGCTGGGAAGCCAGTAGTCCGGTAAGCTGCAGCAGCACACCCTGAGCCTTCGAGGGCTGGCTTAGTTCGATGCTGTTGTCAAGTATCTGATAAGCCTGGGCTTTTTCTCCCGAAAAGGCCGAATCCAAAAGCCTGAAGGCATCGGTTTCAAGACGTCTGCTTTCGGCCACTCTAAAATCGGATTCTCTGACCACAGGACCGTCCGCATAGGCTATAACCTTTTTCAGATCGTTCTCCAGGCTGTAGAGATCGTAGTCGCTGTCCTTTTCTCCGTAGCCGTTGCCGTAAGCGAAGGAGAGCATCATCTGCCTGTCGGCGGAAAGCCCTGCGCTCTGGAAGCGCTTCTGCATCCATGCGCCAAGACTTGCTCCGTCAAGCGGCACAAAATCGTAGACTATTCCGTATTTTTCGCAGGCCTTGTAAAGGGATCTGGTCTTGTTGACCTTGCTGCTCACGAGCACAAGGCAGCAGCTTTCAGGTATCTTCGGAAGATATTCAGCCAGCTCCGCAGAGCCTGCGCTTCCCCCGTCGTTTTTGGAACCCGTCAGCAGCTTTTCGGCATCTACAGCCACCAGCTTGCGGGTGGAAAACATGGGCAGAGTCTCGCAGGCTGCGATAACATCATATATATCCAGGTCTTCTCCGGAGAAATAGCTGTAATCCAGCGCCTCCGTGACAGGCGAGACCAGCTCATCCTTAAGATAGCTCAAGGCCCAGCGCAGCAGGAATTCCTCCCGGCCGCACAGAAGCAGGAGCCTGGGATATGCCCCGGTCTCCCCCGCAGCTGCCATCATCTTTCTGATAGTCCTGAAGGGATGCTCAAAATCGGCCATTTAAGCTCCTTTTCTTCATGAAGGTATAATTTATCGCGAGAGACTGTTAAACGCCTCCCGGAGGCATTTCTGAGGCTTACAGAACCATCTGAAAGCACTGCCGCGCAGATGGCGCCGTCAAGATCGGTCCTCCCGTATATTATACCCGAATCCTCCAGTAAATCAATGACTCTTGCAGCCGGATGTCCGTAAGGATTGTTTCTTCCGCAGGATATTACAGCCCACTCAGGAGCCAGCGCTCTGATAAAGCCCTCCTGCGTCGAATAGGCCGAACCGTGATGGGCTATCTTTATAAGATCTGCCTTCAGCGAAGGATAGCGGCGCAGACAGTCCTCCTCCGTCCCGGCTGTCATGTCCCCGGTCAGAAGCATGCTGACGCCTTTTATATTCAGCAGGGCTACCAGGCAGTTTTCATTATCATCTGCAGAGGCAGGGGCGCCTTTCAGAGGATAGAGTATCTCCAGCCGGGCTTCTTTACCCAGCTCTATGCGGTCCCCGGCCGAAAGAAAGCTGTGGACAGGGCTTCTGAAAGCAGCCAGGCGGCTGTCTCCCTCATCCGCTGCTGAAAAAGCAAATTCCTTTATCTCCATCAGCCCGGACAGCTCTCCCAGTCCCTTGCAGTGGTCCATATCCAGATGAGAGACCAGCGCCATATCCAGCTTCCTCACGCCGTTTTTCAGGAGGTATTCCCGCAGCACCGCTCTTCCGGTATTAGTGTAATAATTTCCTCCCCCATCCAGCAGGAGATTTTTACCGCCGCTCCTAATATGTATGCAGTCGCCCTGCCCCACATCCACAAAGCAGACATCGTACTGCGGATACTTCCAGGGCAGCAGGCTGTCAGTAATGCCAAAAGCCCTGGGCAGCGCGCAGGCGCCGAAAAACAATGCCGTGCACAGTCCTGCCAGCATTCCATAGCGCCCTTTCCTGCAGAGCATAAAGCGCGTCTCGGAAAAGAAAAAGAAGAAAAATATGTAGTACAGCAAAAGCAGGCCAAAAGGCGGTGCAGCTACTCCGAAGTGAGAGTATTCAAGGCCTGAGGCAGCGCTGTTCAAACGTATAAGAATGGCTGCGCCCAGCCCGCAGACCCTGTTGAGCAGCCCTGACCAGCCGCCGAGAACAAAGGCCCCAAGCCCCGCAGGCACCAGCAGGCCAGCGATCGCGACCGCTACCGGATTGATCAGCGGCGCTATCAGCGAATAATTCAGAAAATGAAAGGCAGTAAGCGGTGCCATGGCCAGCTGGACCATAAAAGCAGGCGCAAGGATATTCCCTATATGAAACAGCGCGTCGCTCTTCAGCCGGTCGCTCCACTTAACTATCTTAAGACTCGCCCAGGGCAGCGCCACACCCATCGCATATGCTGCGCAAAAGCTCAGCTGAAAGCCGGAATCGAAGATGGTATAGGGATTAAGGCTCATAAATACCACTCCGCCCAGGGATGCAGCGCTCACCATATCGTAGCGGCGTTTCAGATGAAAAGCCATTATGTGAAGAAAGATCATGAGCGATGCCCGCAGCACAGAAACGGAGAAATTAGACAGCGCTGCGTAGCACAGCAGGAGCCCTATCGTGACAATGCTGACAGGCAAGCCCTTTCTTCCGCCCAGCAGCTTCACTGCCGCGGCGTAGAGCAGTCCCACGTGAAGCCCCGAGACCGCAAGCACATG
>JAFRWH010000114.1 GCA_017438085.1 Bacillota bacterium | reverse complement strand
CAGATGCCCGTAATGGACGGATATATGGCTGCGCAGGCTATACGCAGTCTCCCCGATAAGGCTCTTGCCTCCATCCCGATCATAGCAATGACGGCAAATGCCTTCCAGGAGGACATAAAGAAGGCTGAAGAAGTTGGTATGAACGGTCATATCGCAAAGCCCCTTGATATCCCGAGCATGATGGCCACTCTGCAGCAGGTGCTTAGGAATTCATAAAGGTGACCGATACCATGGACGCAAAATATTATAAAGATATTTTCAAACGGAGATCTTTTCATAAGTTCGAAAGCGCAGGAGATGACAGGCTCTCCGAAGCAGAGCTTGAAGAGATACGAAAGGCCTTTGGCAGCTTCGAAAGGCTTTATCCGGATATCAGAACGGCTATAAGGATCATCCCCGCAAAGGATGTGAATTTCAGACAGGGCGCTGAATACTGCATACTTATTTACAGCGAAAAGAAGGATAACTACCTTATGAACGCAGGTTACATAGGAGAACAGCTTGATCTGTATCTGGTGGACCGCAACATCGGCTCTCTGTGGTACGGCCTTGGAAAGTCCGATGAGCGCAGCTTTGACGGACTTGATTATGTCATCATGATCGCTGTCCGGAAGCTCAGCGACGACTCAGCCTTCAGAAAGGATATGTCCGATGCAAAGCGTAAGGCTCTTTCAGAGATATGGGAGGGCGACAGCCTTGGCTTAGCTGAGACCGTAAGATTTGCTCCCAGCGCTGTAAACAGCCAGCCCTGGTTTGTGAGAAATGACGGGAAGGCGCTTGCGGTATTCAGGCGCAGAAAACCCGGACTTATGGGAATGATCCCTCAGGTAACAAACTACTTTAACCGCATAGATATGGGCATTTTCCTGTGCATACTTGAGATCTGCATGGCAGAGAAGGGCATAGGATACACAAGAGAACTGTTCAGTGACAAAGGCGGAATAAGGGACGAATTCTCCAAAGTGGCAGCATACATCATAAACGGATAACAGACGGAAACTATCGCAGGACGGGAGCATCGATGCATTTTGTGGAAGCAAAAGGATTACTGACGGGTAAGGATGGCTACTATGGGATGAACATCTACCGCGGATGCACCCATGGCTGTATTTACTGCGACAGCAGATCCCTTTGCTACGGCTTCACCCATGCTTTTGAAGACATAGAAGTAAAGCAGAACGCGCCTCTGCTGCTTGAACAGGCGCTGCTGTCAAAGCGCAGAAAATGCATGATAGGCACGGGTTCTATGTCAGACCCTTATATGCACTGCGAGGAGCAGCTCAGGCTAACAAGAAAGTGCCTGGAGATCATAAGAAGATATGGCTTTGGCGCGGCAATACAGACCAAATCGGACCGCATACTTCAGGATATAGATCTGCTGGATGAGATCAACCGCAGCGCCAAATGTGTAGTTCAGATAACTCTCACCACCTGGGATGACAAGCTCTGCAGCATTATCGAACCAAATGTCTGCAATACAAAGCGCCGCATAGAGGTGCTGGAGGAGATGCAGCGGCGGGGCATTCCAACGGTGGTCTGGCTTACTCCCATACTGCCTTTCATAAACGACACGGAGGAGAACGTGACCGCCATACTCAGCGAATGCGTCCGGGTAGGAGTAAAGGGCATCATCTGCTTTGGCATGGGGATGACCTTAAGAGCAGGGGACAGAGAGTATTATTACGAGGCTTTGGACAGGCATTTTCCGGGGCTCAAGAGAAAATACATCGAGCGCTACGGAAATGCTTATGAGCTTCCCAGCCCGAATGCAGAGAGGCTGATGGCTTTGTTCAGAAGCATATGCAGAAGGAACGGCATCATGTCGGATCCGGGTGAATGCTTTAGATATATGGGCACTCTTCCCGAAAAGGACCACCAGCTGAGCATGTTCGATGAATAACAGATCTGAATATAAAGTTCTGATTAATACGATTGTTATATCAGAGCTTTATTTTATTTTTGAACATAGAGATGATATACTAAAAAACACGCATCTGATAAAACTATATTTGCAGATAACTGACACTTAAACGACAGATCATGAACAGAACAAAAAACAGCAACGATTTCTCAAAAGGCTCTGTAATGCGGAATATACTGTCACAGGCTGTGCCACTTACGATAGCGCAGCTGGTACATCTGCTTTACAATGTCGTTGACAGAATATATCTCGGACATATGAGCGGGACTGGCAGTCTGGCTTTGACCGGTGTCGGCCTCACATTTCCCATCGTTACGCTTATAATGGCCTTTGCTGCACTGTTCGGCAATGGCGGCGTGCCATTGTTTTCGATCGAAAGAGGCGCAGGCAACAGCGAGAAGGCCGGGCGCATCATGGGTAATTCATTTACTCTGATAGTGGTCAGCGGGCTAATACTGACCGCTTTCGGTTATGCGTTCCGCAGACCTGTTCTCTTTGCCTTCGGAGCAAGTGAAGAGTCTTTTGTGTATGCCAGAGCCTATCTGAACATCTATCTTGCCGGTACAGTTTTCTCGATGATAGCAACAGGTATGAACGGATACATAAATGCACAGGGCTTCCCCAGGATAGGCATGCTGAGCGTCGTTATAGGCGCTGTCGTCAATATCGCGCTTGATCCTGTACTGATCTTCGGACTGCATATGGGCGTGGCCGGAGCAGCGCTTGCCACTGTCATCAGCCAGATCATATCTGCGCTGTGGATACTGCGTTTCCTTTCCGGAAAAGATGCCGTCATCAGACTTGAGAGAAGCATCATCGGCATACAGAAGGATATTGCAGCAGAGATATCAAAGCTTGGGACTGCTAATTTCGTAATGCAGGGGACCACATGTATAGTGCAGGTGGCCTGCAACAGAACTCTTCAGACCTTCGGAGGGGATATATTCGTAGGCATAATGACTGTTACAAACTCCGTAAGGGAGATATTCATGCTGCCCATAAGCGGCATTTCCAGCGGGTCCATGCCTGTGCTCAGCTTCAATTACGGGGCTAAGAGGTACGACAGGGTAAGAGAAGGCATACGCTTCAATATGCTGATCGGCGGCGGATATACTCTTGTTGCATGGCTGCTTGTATTTCTTTTCCCTAAACTGTGGTTTTCCATATTCTCGGACGATGCGGCTCTCATGAATGAGGGTTCTGATATGCTGCGGATCTATTTCTTCGGATTTGTGTTCATGTCATTTCAGTTCGCCGGACAGGTCACTTTTCAGTCCCTTGGGGATGCGAAGCATGCCATATTCTTTTCGCTGCTGCGGAAGGTGATCATAGTGCTTCCCCTGACGCTGCTCCTTCCAAGACTCGGATTCGGAGCCAAAGGAGTTTTTATCGCAGAGCCTGTGTCCAATGTGGTGGGAGGTCTGTCCTGCTATATAACCATGATGCTTACAGCCTACAGCTCGCTGAAGAAGAACGAATAGGAGAAAACTGAATGGATGGATCATTTTTTCCCCAGCTTGAGGATGTTAAAGCTGCAAGAGAAACAGTATGGGAGAACCCGAAGCTTCTGTCTTTTGATGAGGCCGCAGGAAGGCTTCCGCTGGATAATAAAGATATTGATGATGCTGAAGCCAGGCTTCTTCGTTTTGCGCCTTTCATAGCGCAGCGCTTTCCGGAGACAGCAGGCTCCCAAGGCATTATAGAATCCCCTCTGACTGAGATCCCTGCCATGAAGCAGATCCTGAACGAGCGCTTCGGAGCCGGATTGAAAGGAAGGCTGTTTCTTAAGCAGGACAGCGAGCTTCCTATAGCAGGTTCTGTAAAAGCCAGAGGCGGTATATATGAGGTCCTAAAACATACTGAGGAGCTGGCTCTTCAGAGCGGACTGCTTAAGGATGATTACAGGATATTTGATACTGAAGAGTCCAGACAGTTCTTCAGCCGCTATGCCATCCATGTTGGGTCTACAGGTAATCTTGGCCTTAGCATTGGCATTATGAGCGCTGCCATAGGATACCGGGCTTTTGTGCACATGTCTGAAGATGCAAGGCAGTGGAAGAAGGAACTGCTTCGTTCCAAAGGTGTAACTGTCATTGAGTATAAAACAGACTACAGCATGGCGGTGGTCGAGGGCAGGAAAAAGGCTGCGCAGGATCCTTTCAGCTATTTCGTAGACGATGAGAACTCGCAGGATCTTTTCCTTGGCTATGCTGTCGCCGCGAGGCGCCTTAAGAAGCAGCTTCAAGACAGTGGCATAGCTGTCGATAAAGCTCATCCTCTGTTTGTATATATCCCCTGCGGAGTAGGTGGGGCGCCCGGAGGCATATGCTTCGGACTGAAGCAGGAATTCGGAGACGATGTGTTCTGCATTTTTGAGGAGCCTGTTCAGGCTCCCTGCATGCTGCTTGGGATGGCAACAGGACTGCAGGATGGCATCTGCGTGCAGGATGTGGGCCTCAGCGGAAAGACCGCTGCAGATGGGCTTGCTGTGGGAAGACCATCAAAATTCGTCGGGAAGGCGGTGGAGAACCTGCTCTCCGGCATCGTCACGATAGAAGACCGAAAGCTTTTTGAACTGATGAGAGCTCTTCTTGACAGCGAAAGGATCTTTATCGAGCCTTCTGCCTGCGCGGCTTTTCAGGGGGCAATAAAGCTAAAGGACATGACAAAGCTGATGTCCTCTTTAAGCAGTGAACAGCTGGAAAGGGCGTGCCATATTATCTGGGCTACAGGCGGAAGCATGGTCCCGGAGGACGAAAGACAAAGATATATCGATACTATTTAGCGAGGCCGGCTTATGACAGAGACCAGGATATATGTGGGACTTAACGATTCCCAGACCTTAAAGCAGGAGTTTGAGACAGAAAAATACATAAGCATACTTAAGAATGTATGCAGAAATTATCATGTGCCTTTTTCATTTTCAATAGCTCAGGGCGGCTATTTTCACGATGACGGCCAGTACACGCAGGAGACCACTCTTGTGCTTTCCCTGATCGATGCGGAGAGCAAAACGGTGGGGGAGATAGCAAAAGACCTCTGCGTGTTCTTCAATCAGGAGTCGGTGCTCATTACAGAGAACAATGTGAAGGCATATTTCATCAAGGAACAGCTTTAGAGACCCGAAGCAGCTGTTTTACCGGAGAATACGGCTATGGAAAACTCAAATCCCATCAGATTAAACTGCCCGAAGTGCTCTGCCCCGATAAAATACAATGTGGCAGGCCGAGTATACCGCTGTCCGAGCTGCGGAAGCGAAACTCCTCCTGCGGAGGAATATAAGCGCATCGACGGCTGGCGGAGGCTAAAGAGGGAGCAGCTTAAAAGTGAATACAAGGCGGCGGACAAGGCTGTATATAAATGCTCCGGCTGCGGTGCAAGGATAGTCATACCTGAAGGCGAGGCCGTGGGACAGTGTTCTTTTTGCGGCTCCAATCTTGCAAGGATGGGCTTTACTGAAAACGACAGCTTTCCGGAGCTTATAGTGCCTTTTTCCATTTCCAAAGAGCAGGCCGCAGATGCTCTTAAAAGCTGGGCGGATTCGAAGGGCAGCGCTGCCGAAAAGAAAGCTGTGGCAGAAAACATCAATGAACTTGAAGCTTATTACCTTCCTTACCAGTTCGTCCGCGGACCCATAGAATGCACGGTCTTCAGGGATACCAGCAGCAGGCAATACTGCTGCGGAGGATACATAGACGAGATAGCAGTAAACACCAGCAGTCAGCTTGTGAATGAAGTTCTTGATGCTGTGGAGCCCTTCGACTGGGAACAGATACGGGAGTTCAGTTTCGGCTATATATCAGGCCACAGAGTAAAGATGCAGGATATCAATGACAATGCCCTCAGGGCAAGAGTCAGTCAGGAGGTCGAGAGCGATTATCTTCCTGTGGTGGAAAAGACCATGCAGACTAAAGGACTGGGCATATATACTCAGAACAGCCAGTTAGAGGAGCTTCCGGTGCTTCTGCCTGTATATATCATAAACCGGAAGGGCTTTATGGCGGCTGTCAACGGGCAGACCGGCGCAGTGGCTGTCACCCTCCATAAAGAGATCAATAAGGGACGGTTCTGGTGGATAGAGCCTCTTCTGACCACGCTTGTGATTGCAGTCATCACCCAGATCTGGGGCAAGAGCCTCGAACTGACCGGTATGATGAGCATAGTGGTGGCGCTGATATCATTTGTGGCCTTCGGACAGGACAGGATGAAGCACATGCAGCTTGTGGTGTCCTCATCGAATAAAAAACAGGACAAGGGCGCTAAAATGGCCGTTCCGGTGTTCAGGGAGGTGATCGGCGGTGAGGAAAAGAATGTGGAGATCTGCTTCTATACTCCCGCAAGAGTTATCAGGAATCTTCTTGGCACGCTCCTCTTCAATCTGCTGCCGCTGATCATTGTCTGGCTCATGGCGTCGGGCAATCCGGCTGTAAAGACGGATTATACATATATAGGGATATGGTGGGTCATCTCTATCCCATTCACCTTTATATACTGGATAGCTTACCTGAGGCGGGATGTGTATGATAATCCCGTATTCAGGGAGATACTGCCCGATGGGAGCCTTAGACCCATAAAAATCAAAAGGAATAAGGGGGATAAAAGATCAGGGACTGCCGTGCCGCGCGGACAGGCAAAGGCAAGCCGGAGCGCTCCTCTTATAGAACTCATAGATTATATCAGGGAATACGGACTCAGGGATCTGGGGCCGATCTGGATAATCATTCTGCTTCCCGTAATAATGTTCATAATGTCCATAGTCCTTATGATGGGCGCTTAACGGTGGATGATATGACGGAAAACGGAGAAAAACTTTACGACCTTATGCTCAGCAAAGGTTATCCTGAGAATTTTGCAAGGATCATTGCAGAACAGATGCAAACTGAGTATACTTCACAGAGAATGTGCGCCTGGCTGGGAAGGGCGGGACTGCTTCCTGCAGCGGAAGTGGCTGACGAGATGCTTTCCATACTGGCTGAGCGCGACAGGTTGGTCCAAAAGCACATTGCAATGCATGCGCAGAAAAAGATAAACCAGCTTTATATGGAGGGATTGTCGGAAGAAGATGACGAAGATGAAGGACAGCGAGCTTAAGTGGACTGTGGAGTCAAGCCGCAGCCTGCTTGAGACCAGGGTATTTGAGGTGCTCGGGCAGACTGAGCTTTCAGGGACGGGGCTCGAGGGCGAATTCATAGCCGTAAAGGCTCCGGAATGGGTGATGGTGATACCCGAATACAAAGGACAGTTTGCAATGGTAAGGCAATGGCGCCACGGCGCAGAGGCGATGAGCCTGGAGTTTCCCGGCGGCGTTCTGGATGAAGGGGAAGACCCCGAGACTGCTACCAGGCGCGAGCTTCTTGAAGAAACAGGCTTCAAAGCCGGAAAGCTGACGCTTCTCGGAGTCACAAATCCGAATGCGGCCCTGTTTAAGAACCATTTTCACGTGTATCTCGCCGAAGAACTGGAACAGACCGGCACGCAGAAGCTGGATGAAGATGAGTTCCTGAACTTTATGATGATGCCAGTGGAGGAAGTGATCGAAGCCTACGGTAAGGGCGAATTCTTCCACGCAATGATGGGAACCGCGCTGTTTTTCTATCTGAGACAAAAGAAATACAGCTTTTGATAGATATATCTGGAAGGGATATTTGCAATGAATGATCTGTTAAAGAGAAAGGATATAGAGATATCCGCAAAGCGCTATTTTATTGATGCCATGAGCGCCATGGCACAGGGGCTTTTTGCCAGCCTGCTGATAGGCACCATACTTGATACCATAGGGACACAGTTCGGTATACAGCTGCTTAGCCAGGCCGGAGCCTTTGCCAAGGGTGTGGCTGGGCCTGCAATGGCTGTTGGCATAGGCTATGCTCTTCACGCCCCGTCGCTGGTGCTGTTTTCTCTGCTGGCCGTAGGCGCTGCAAGCAACAGCCTTGGCGGAGCAGGGGGGCCTCTTGCCGTCTACGTTATCGCTATAATAGCATGCGAACTGGGCAAACTGGTATCAAAAGAAACTAAAGTCGATATACTGGTGACCCCTGCAGTAACTATAATCTCCGGAAGCCTGCTCAGCGCACTCATCGCCCCGGGCATCGGCAAAGCAGCCAGCTCTCTGGGCAGCCTTATAATGTGGGCGACGGAGCTAAGGCCTTTCCTGATGGGCATTATCGTGTCTGCGCTTGTGGGCATAGCACTGACTCTTCCCATATCGTCTGCTGCTATCTGCGCAGCCCTCGGCCTTACAGGCCTTGCAGGAGGCGCAGCTGTGGCCGGCTGCTGTGCTCAGATGGTGGGTTTTGCCGCCATGAGCTATAAGGAGAACGGCATAGGCGGACTGGTATCTCAGGGACTTGGCACCAGCATGCTTCAGATGTCAAATATCATAAAGAATCCGAAGATATGGATTGCTCCGACTCTTGCGAGCATGATCACAGGCCCAATAGCCACCTGCGTCTTCAGGCTCCAGAACAACGGAGCCGCGGTAACTTCGGGAATGGGTACCTGCGGAATGGTTGGACCCATCGGAGTTTATACCGGCTGGGTCAGCGATATTGCTGCCGGGACCAAAGCAGGCATCAGCGGAATGGACTGGCTGGGCATGCTCCTGATATGCATAGTGCTTCCTGCTGTTCTTTCCGTAGTCTTCTGCGGGATAGAGCGCAAACTCGGATGGATCAAGGAGAATGACCTGAAGCTGTAGCATGAAAAGGATAAGGGCAGTAATGATAATCATAATAATAATTATGTTAATATTGCTGGTAATAATAGCCGGTGCCGGATGGTATATGGCAGGCTTCTCCATGGGAATACAGCCCCAGACTTACGAGCATGCCAGGAAGTGGCAGGAGGATCATTACAGCCTGGACTGGCACGATGAACTTCAGCAGCAGGGACTTGTCACTGACTATACTGTTGAAAGCTACGATTCTTACTTGCTGCATACCGAACTTCTTAAAAATCCCAAGCCCTCGGATAAGTATATGATCGTAAGCCATGGCTATACGGACAATCACTTCGGGGCGCTGAAATACAGTAAAATGTACCTGGATCTGGGCTTTAATATAATAGTCTACGATTTAAGAGGTCATGGAGCCAACGAATCCACATTCTGCACATATTCCGCAAGAGAACGCAAGGATGTTCTGGTGCAGATAGAAGACTGCAGAAAGCGCTACGGAAACGTTGAAATTCTCGGAATACACGGAGAATCCCTGGGCGGAGCGTCATCAATAGCCTGCCTGGAATCGAATCCCGGGATAGATTTCGTCGTTGACGACTGCGGCTTTTCAAACATTTCGGATGTGCTTAAGGTGGGCGTTAAGCATATGAAGCTGCCTGCTTTCATGGTGGATGTGGCTTCTCTGATGGCAAAGCTTCGCTTCGGCTATTCCTATAAGGATATGAGACCGATAGAGAGCCTGGCAGAAAATCAGATACCCATATTGTTCCTCCACGGAGAAAAGGATGCTTTCATCACGCCGAAGCACAGCTATGACATGCAGAAGGCCACTGCAGGCTACAGCGAGCTCTATCTTATTCAGGGAGCGGATCACGCCATGTCCGTGCTGACCGATCCGGAGGGCTATCAGAAACACGTTGAAGGCTTCCTTAAGAACATCGGAATTCTCTGAAACGTTGAAAAATAAATAATTTCAGCTGTCAAGTAAAAGTGCTTGACAGCTTCTTTTTTTATGCTATACTAATGCGTGTTATTTGGCAGGAGGAAGGGCAGATGCTTGATAAATTCAGTGAAAAGAGCCTTTTGTTCGAATTCTACGGAGATCTTCTGACCGAAAGGCAGAGGCAGTTCGTGGATCTGTACTATAACGAAAACCTGTCTCTTACCGAGATAGGCGAAAGCCTTGGTATCTCCAAGCAGGCAGTATCAGACGGCCTCAAAAAGGCCGAGCTGCAGATGGACAAGTACGAAAAGACCATGGGTCTTCTGGCAAACTGGAAGGCCGAGAATATCTAGAAAACAGACAATATGGCATTCGAAGGATTATCGGAAAAACTTAATGGCGTATTCAGAAAGCTGTCGGGCAAGGGCACAGTAAGCGAAGCGGACATCGATGCCGCGATGCGGGAGGTGCGCCTGGCGCTGCTTGAAGCCGACGTTAACTACAAGGTCGTAAAGGAATTTGTGGCCAGCATCAAGGAAAAGGCCCTCGGCGCCGATGTGCTCCAGAGCCTTACTCCGGGTCAGCAGGTCATAAAGATCGTCAGCGATGAACTCACCCAGCTGATGGGCGGGACCGCCAGCAAACTCACCTACAGTCCCAGCGGCTTTACCACTATCATGATGGTAGGTCTTCAGGGTACAGGTAAGACCACAAGCTCTGCAAAGCTGGCTCTGTATCTTCTTAAGAACGGCAAGAAACCCATGCTTGCAGCCTGCGATATCCAGAGGCCTGCTGCTATAGACCAGCTGGAGATAGTCGGTCAGCAGGTAGGCGTTCCCGTCTATTCCGACAGGAACAGCAAGGATCCCGTGCTCATCGCAAAAGCCGCAAGAGAAGAGGCGGAAAAGAAGGGTCTGAATGTACTTATCCTGGATACAGCAGGACGTCTTCACGTGGACGAGGAGCTTATGGATGAGCTAGTAAGGATCAAGAAGGAGCTGAGGCCCCACGAGATCCTGCTGGTAGTAGACGCCATGACCGGTCAGGACGCAGTCACAGCAGCATCTGCATTCCACGAAGCCCTCGGGATCGACGGCATAGTAATGACCAAGCTGGATGGCGACACCAGAGGCGGCGCGGCTCTGTCAGTAAAGGCCGTAACCGGAAGCCCCATCAAATTCGCCGGCATGGGCGAAAAGCTGGAGGCTCTGGAGGTCTTCTATCCGGACCGCATGGCTTCCAGAATACTGGGCATGGGGGACATGATGTCCCTTATCGAAAAGGCTCAGGAGAGCTTCGACGAGAAGAAAGCCGCCGAGCTGGAGCAGAAGATGCTCAAGAACAAGTTCGATCTGGAGGACTATCTGGAGCAGATTGGACAGATGCGCAGCATGGGAGGGCTTTCAAAGCTCATGGAGATGCTTCCCGGCGTTTCCGGCAATATCTCAGAGGACCAGATGGATGCAGGCGAAAAGGAAATAAAGACCATGGAAGCCATCATCCAGTCCATGACCAAAGAGGAACGCAAAAAGCCCGAACTGCTCAACGCCAGCCGCAGGAAGCGCATTGCCGCCGGCGCAGGCGTAACAGTGGCCAAAGTAAATCAGCTTATGAAGAAATTCGAAGATACCAAAAAGCTGATGAAACAGATGAACAGCGGCAAGCTTGGAAAACGCTTCGGCATGGGCCGCAAAGGATTCAGATTCTAAAGCATAAGCTTTATATATGAGCAGCGTCTGTCAGACACTGCGAAAACAAAAAAAGGAATTATTTATTTAATACCATAGGAGGAAAAAATGGTTAAAATCAGACTGAAGAGAATGGGAGCACACAAGAAGCCCTTCTACAGAGTGGTAGTTGCAGACGAGAGAGTACAGAGAGACGGCCAGCCCATCGAAGAGATCGGCTACTACAATCCTCTGACTGATCCCGCAACCATCAAGATCGACGAAGAAGCTGCCAAGAAGTGGCTCGGCAACGGCGCACAGCCCACCGATACCGTTCGCGTTCTGCTCAAGAAAGCCGGCATCATCGAATAAGGTGACAGCATGGTAAGTTTAATCGAAACCATCGCCAGGTCTCTGGTCCAGAACCCGGAGCAGGTTGAGGTTCGGCTTGTTGAGGAAAAGGGCGATTCCATGGTCATCGAGCTCAAGGTGTCCGAGTCCGACATGGGCAAGGTCATCGGCAAGCAGGGCCGCATCGCCAAAGCTATCAGAACAGTAGTAAAGGCGGCTGCAACCAAACAGAACAAAAGCGTTACAGTCGAGATCGTGTCCTAGATGGCAGACTATATTGAGCTGGGCAAGATAACTGCACCGGTCGGTATTAAAGGAGAACTACGCGTCTTTCCCTACACGGACGAACAGACGCGTTTTTCTGCTATTGAGAAACTGATGGCCGGGGGCAGGGAATATGCCGTGGAATCGGTCCGCTATCAGAAGGATATGGTAGTTCTGAAGCTTAAGGGTGTCAACGACAGAAACGCTGCAGAAGCCCTGAGAGGGCAGATACTCAGCCTTTCCAGGGATGATATCTGGGAGAACCCGGGCGACACCTATTTCGTTAAGGATCTGGTGGGCATGAGAGTCGTAAGAGAGGATGGCAGCCTCGTCGGCACTCTCAGCGATGTTCTTGAAAACCCCGCCAACGACCTTTACGAGATAAGTCCCGCAGACCCTGCAAAGACCAGTTTTCTTCTGCCTGCCGTAAAGGAATTCATACTGGATGTCGATACCGGAAACAGATTAATGACTGTGCGTCTCATCGAAGGTCTGGACAGCCTTTAGTCCGCTTGGAGTCTCTTTTGAAGATCAATATACTGACCCAGTTTCCGGAGATGTTTTCTCCGGTCATAACGGAAAGCATACTGGGAAGAGCCGCAGAAAAAGGCCTTCTCAGCTTTAACGTGGTCAATATCAGGGACTTTACGCTGGACAAGCACAGAAAGACCGATGATACGCCTTTCGGAGGCGGCGCAGGCATGGTCATGACTCCTCAGCCCGCATTCGATGCGTTAAGCTCTGTGGGAGCGGAAAGGCTGCGCTGCATCTATATGTCCCCAAGAGGACGGGTGCTGGATCAGAGCCTTGCACAGGAGCTGGCCAGTGAGCAGGAGATATGCGTGCTCTGCGGTCACTACGAAGGGGTAGACCAGCGCATACTGGACCGTTTTTCCATGGAGGAGATCTCAATAGGAGATTATATCCTTACCGGAGGAGAGCTGGCAGCCATGGTGCTGGTGGATGTGGTATCCAGGATGATACCCGGGGTGCTGGGCAACGAGCTGTCGCCTCTGGATGAATCCATATATTCGGGACTGCTGGAATACGATCAGTACACCAAGCCCAGAGAATACGAGGGCATGGAGGTCCCCGAGGTCCTTTATAACGGCAATCACAAGCTGATACATCTCTGGCAGTTTGAAAACTCGCTCCGCATGACAAAGTATAGGCGTCCCGATCTTCTGGAGCGCTTCCTTGCAGAGGAGCATCAGTTTACTAAAGACGAAAAGAAAATACTAGATAAGGTGCTTTCGGACTCATAAGTGTTGAAGATATAGTATTTATCTGTTACAATAACTTTTATGAAAGAATCCACCAGGAAAAAAATCAGACTGCTGCTGATCATACTTTTCATGCTGGTTACGGCGGGTCTGTATATATACCTTTATCTGATACCGGACATTACGGGAGCGCTTACTCCCACGGCCATCGTCACCTTCGGGAAGGTCCAGACTGAAGACGAGGAGGACTGCCTGATTATCAGGAGCGAAAGGCTCATATACGCTGAGGATGATGGCAGCATCAGATACTATTCGGAGGAATCCGAAAGGACAAGGAAAAATGCCAAGATACTTGACATCTATCCTGCGGGAGACAGCGCCAAGGGCTATTATGCTCCTGTCACTTCCTTCGTCAGCTACTATGTTGACGGCCTGGAAGAGAGCTATACCATGGAAACGGTTTATCAGCTGGACCTACAGCAGATATTCGAGGACAAGCCTGAACCCGAAAACCTCAGGAAAGAGGATGCAGTCGCCAGAAAGGACGAGCCCATCTACAAGCTTGTCACCAGCAATGTCTGGTATGCGGTCCTTCTGGTGGACAAGGGAAAGGCTGATATGTATCAGCTCAACCAGAGCCTGACCCTTTATTTCGGGGAGGATGCCAT
>JAFRWH010000113.1 GCA_017438085.1 Bacillota bacterium | reverse complement strand
CTTGCCTGGCTTATGGTGCTCTACACTCTTCCCGGTGTAGGGCTGTTTCTGTATCTGGTCCTTTCTCAGAACATCGCCCGCCAGAAGATCTTCAGGCTCACGCGGAACGAAGAGAAGCGCATCAGGAAGACTCTGGGCTCCCAGATCCGGGAGATGGACGAGTCAAAGTTCAAATTCGCCAACGACATACAGAGAAAATGGCAGTCTCTGATAAAGCTTAACCAGCAGTACGCCTTTTCTTATCTGAGTCAGGATAACGATATCAGAGTCTATACCAGCGGAAGAGATTATTTCAGAGATCTTTTCTACGCCCTGGAGGATGCGAAAGAGTCCATAAATGTGGATATGTTCATAATGAAACCCGATGAAGTGGGCATCAAATTCATGAATATACTCACGAAAAAAGCCCGGGAGGGTGTGGAGGTCAGGCTGCTTTTGGATTCCTTCGGAAGCCGCACGATGAACCGCAGCTATTTTAAAACGCTGGAGGCGGCGGGCGGCAAGGTGGCTTTCTTCTTCCCCATCAGGCTTTTCAGGATCAACCCCAATATCAACTACAGGAACCACAGAAAGATAATCGTTGTGGATCATGAGCTCTGCTTCACCGGAGGCAGCAATCTGGCTATCGAATACACCGGCCAGAGCGAGCGTTTCGGAGGCTGGAGGGATACTAACCTGAGGCTTAAGGGATCCTGCGTGGAGGACATGGAGACCCGCTTCCTTCTGGACTGGCGCTATGTGGCTAAAGAGGATTACGAGCTGGCCAGTAAGATATACTACAGAAACGAAAAGCAGGGCAACGTGGGGGTGCAGATACTTTCCTGCGGTCCGGATTCTCCGACTACAGAGATCAAGCAGGCTTATCTTAAGATGATCAACGATGCGAAGAAGAGCATCAGGATACAGACCCCGTATTTCATCCCTGACGACAGCGTTTTCGAGGCGCTGAAGTCCGCAGCCCTGTCCGGCGTTGATGTCCGAATGATGATACCGAATCAGCCGGACCATCCGTTCGTATACTGGGTCACCTATTACAACTGCGGCGCTTTGCTGAATTCCGGAGTCAAGATCTATATCTACAATAAAGGCTTTCTTCACGCCAAGACCATAGTGGCAGACAGCGAGGTGAGCTCTGTGGGCTCGGCAAATTTCGACAAGCGTAGCTTCAGCCTGAACTTTGAATGCAACGCAGTCATTTACGACAGCAAGGTCGCAGCGGATCTGGAAACAGCCTTTGATAAGGATATAAAAGATTCAGTCGAACTGAGCATAGAAGGCTACAATAACCGTTCGATGATGATACGCTTTAAAGAATCCATAAGCAGACTGGTGTCAGATATACTGTAGCTTTCAGATTTCAATTAATTCTATCAGACATAACCCGGCTTCCATGAGGCCGGGTTTGTTTTTGCATAAATTCGTTAGATAATTTATATAAATTACTTGACGAGATTTGTATATTACGTTACAATTATCTCAAATATAAAAAGGAGAGGAGGCTGTTTTATGGAAAAGAGTTTATACAGTCTTATGCTGATGGATGAGGTAGTGGCTGAGATCGACAAGCTGGCGGCCAGGCAGGGCACTAACCGTTCCAACCTCGTGAACCGCATTCTGGCAGACTATGTATCCGTAAGCACGCCTGAAAAGGAGATCGAGGATGTATTCAGGAAGCTGGAGAGCCTTATCAGTGAGACGACGGAGCTGGTCCCGTTCTTCAGCCCGCATCAGCTGTCCATGTCCATGAAAAGCAGCCTGCAGTACAAATACAGGCCTACGGTGCGGTACCAGGTGCAGCTTTACAGGAATCCGGACAAGGCTTTCGGCGAGCTGACGGTAAATTTCCGCACCCAGTCCCAGTCGCTGCTGACAGGCATGGCGCAGTTCTTCATGATGTGGAAGAGGCTGGAGGATGCATACATCTCGGATCATTATCCCGCAGGGGCTCTGCAGTACCAGATGGGGGATGGCAAGTTCATCCGGACCCTGGCGCTTCCCGAGGGCAGGAATTACAAGGATATAGATCTGGGACGCGAGATATCGTCCTACATCGGTATGTTTGACAAGCTCATGAAAGGCTGGCTGGCCGGAACTTATTCGGAGCGGGACCTGGAAAGAAGCTACGTGGATTATCTGAACAGCGGAATAGGGCTGATCTAGTTTTAACTTAAGATTACTTGAGATGGTGACGCAGGGATTGGCGGAGCCGCCGCAAAAGGGGGAAATATGAACGGAATGAATGGAATGTATCCGGAGCAGGAGGACAACAGAAAGCCGCTTGAAAAATACGGCTTCGATCTGGTCCAGAGAGCCAGGGAGCAGAAGCTGGATCCTGTTATCGGAAGAGATGACGAGATAAGAAATGTCATCAGAATACTGTCGAGAAAGACAAAAAACAACCCGGTGCTGATAGGCGAACCGGGCGTGGGCAAGACCGCCATCGCCGAAGGCCTGGCCCAGAGAATACTCAGGGGCGATGTGCCCGAAGGCCTTAAAAACAAGACGATTTACAGTCTGGACATGGGCAGCCTGATAGCCGGAGCCATGTTTAGAGGCGAGTTCGAGGAGAGGCTCAAATCCGTGCTGAACGAGGTTAAGGAATCTGACGGGAAGATCATACTTTTCATCGATGAGCTCCATACCATAGTAGGCGCGGGCAAGGCTGACGGCGCAATGGATGCAGGGAACATACTCAAGCCCATGCTGGCAAGGGGCGAGCTTCACTGCATAGGCGCCACAACTCTGAACGAGTACAGAGAGTATATAGAAAAGGACAAGGCTCTGGAAAGGCGTTTCCAGCCTGTTATGGTTGATGAGCCGACTGTGGAGGATACCATCTCCATACTCAGAGGCCTTAAGGAGCGCTATGAGATATATCATGGTGTAACCATACATGACTCTGCGCTGGTGGCAGCGGCCACGCTTTCGGACCGCTACATAAGCGACCGTTTCCTGCCGGATAAGGCTATCGATCTGGTTGATGAGGCCTGCGCTTCCATCCGCACAGAAATGGATTCCATGCCGGCGGAGATGGACGGGCTGCAGAGAAAGATAATGCAGCTGCAGATAGAGGAAATGGCGCTCAAGAAGGAAAAGGACAGCCTTTCGCAGGAACGTCTTGAAAAGCTCAGGGAGGAGCTGGAGGCTCTGAGGGGCCAGTTCGATGCCATGAGAGCCCGCTGGGATGCCGAGAAGGGTTCTGCAGACAATATCAAGGATATAAAAGCTGATATAGAGCGGATAAACGGTCAGATAGAGGATGCTCAGCGGCGCTACGATTACGAAACTGCGTCCAAGCTTCGCTATTCCACGCTGCCGGCGCTGGAAAAGAAGCTGGCGGATGCTCAGTCTGCGGCGGAGCACATGCAGGGCGCTGACAGACTGCTCAGGGATACTGTAGACGAGGAGGGGATAACAGAGATCGTTTCCAAGTGGACAGGCATACCTGTATCTAAGCTGATGGAAAGCGAAAGGGAGAAGCTGCTGCATCTTGATGATCTGCTGCACAAGCGGGTCATCGGCCAGGACGAGGCTGTAAAGAAGGTGGCTGAGGCCATACTCAGAAGCCGCGCAGGCATCTCGGATCCGGGCAGGCCCATAGGCTCCTTCCTGTTCCTCGGACCCACCGGCGTGGGCAAGACAGAGCTGGCAAAGGCTCTGGCGGCGGAGCTTTTCGACGATGAAAAGAACATGGTCAGGATAGATATGTCGGAATACATGGAGAAGTTCTCGGTCTCCAGACTCATCGGAGCTCCTCCGGGGTATGTGGGCTACGACGAAGGAGGTCAGCTGACGGAAGCCGTAAGGCGTCACCCCTACAGCGTGGTGCTGTTCGATGAGGTTGAAAAAGCTCATCCGGAGGTCTTCAATGTGCTGCTTCAGGTGCTGGATGACGGCAGAATAACCGACTCCCAGGGCCGCACCGTGGACTTTAAGAACACCATTATCATACTTACCTCCAATCTGGGCAGCGGCGTGCTGCTGGATGGCATAGATGAGCAGGGCGATATCAGAGAAGACGCCAAAAAGGCCGTTATGGGCATGCTTCAGCAGGCCTTCAGACCGGAGTTCCTGAACCGTCTCGACGAGATGATAATGTTCAAGCCTCTTACCAAGGACAACATCAGTAGGATAGCGGATCTGCAGATCGAGGCTCTTGCAAAGCGTCTTGCAGAGAAGTCGCTGAAGATGGACGTGACAGAGGCAGCAAAGCAATTTATAATAGACCGCAGCTACGATCCTCTCTACGGCGCCCGTCCGATGAAGCGTTACATTCAGGACAGCGTCCAGACGTTGCTGGCTAAGACCATACTGTCCGAGAACCTTAACATAGGCGACAGGCTTATAGTGGACAGAGGCGATGAGGATCTGAAGGTAACAGTAGAAAGAGCGGTAAAAACGCTGCAGTAATTGAGATCACGGAGCATTTATGACCACCATAGCATTCACCGGAGACATAGCATTTTCCAAGTATTTCAGGGATTCCTGGCAGGATGAGGAGCTTATGTCTCCTGAAATAGTAAGCTTCCTTTCGGGGAGCGATCACTGCATAGCCAATGTGGAGGGGCCTCTGTTTGACGGAGGCACCTCCGCTGCCAAGCTTTTAAACCATGCCAGCAACCCCGGGGCTGCCGGCTGGCTCAAAAGGATAGGGGCGGATATATGGAATCTTTGCAACAATCATGTGGCGGACTGCGGCATCGATGGCCTCCTGCAGACTCAGCAGATCGCGGCTCAGAACGGAGCGGTATGTATAGGCGCCGAGGCAGATAAGAGCCGCTATCCTCAGCCTTTTTATCTGCCGGAAGAGGGCGGCATAGGCATAGTGAACTGCTGCTACGTGAGCGAGCTGACCAAAAAGATGCCCGCAACTGTTGGCATACTGCTCTGGGACGATGAGGAGGAAGTGAAAAGACAGATACGCGAGGTCAAGTCCAAGGTCCGCTGGTGCATAGTGATGCCCCACGGAGGCGACGAATTCACGGACATGCCGGAGCCCTGGAACAGGCAGCGCTACTTAAGATATCTGCAGTACGGCGCGGACATCGTGGTCTCCCATCATCCTCATGTGGTGCAGAATTACGAGACTGTCGGCGATAAGATAATCTTTTATTCCCTTGGGAACTTCGTGTTCGATACCGATTATCAGCGGCAGCATGTTTATACCGATCAGGGCCAGCTGGTGAAGCTCTCGATAGACGGAGACAGATTCAGTTGGGAGGGCATGTCGCTTAAGATAGACAGGGAGAAGCACCGCGTAGTTCCCTGCGATACCCATGTCATTTTTTCGGATATAAACGGCAATAGCTATAAAAAGCTGTGGCCTGTGGCTGCGGCAGGAGCCTTGAGAGCTCAGGAAAAGATCAGGATCTACGAAGATCCCGAACGTTTTGAGCCCTTCAGCGGCGCGGACTGGCTGCGCTACGATATGAAGGAGGAGGTATTCCGCAAGCTTCTGGAAGATTCTCTTAAGCCCTGCACTGAGCCTCTCAGCGAAGAGGAGGCTGCTTTGGATGACTACCTCAGAAAAAGATAGGATGTGTCGCGATTTAGCATAGTATCTTTTTACAAATTTATCACACTAAAGTATTGAATTATCTTATGCAAACAATTAAATCGTATGCTCCATCGCTGCGATCTTTATGTAGGAAAGGAAACTGACTGAAATGATATATGACGAGATCGCTCTTTGGGGCCTCACGGACGAGAGCTCTCTGGATGAGATCTGGGATGTCATAAACGAAAGACTGCTGAAGACTGACGGCAGGATGGGGATCGCAACTCTGAAGGACGGGCTGCCTCATACCCGCATCATCTCTATCCAGCGCTTTTCTGACGGCAATCTCTATATTATGACCTCCAAGGGCAAACCTTTCTACCGTCAGCTGAAGGAGACACCTTATATTTCCGCTTCGTCTCTTATGGAGGACAACAATCACTGCATAAGGCTTCATTCGGAGGTGGAGGAGGTGACGGATCCTGCATGCTATAAGGAATATGCGGACCACAACCCCGGAACCATGAAGATGTACAGAAACAATCCGGATCTTATAGTGCTGTTCCGGCTATGCAGAGGGACAGGCGAGATACTGCATCTGTACAGAGACGATATGATACGCCGTCTGCGCTTCGGCTGGGGCGGCGCGGAACCCGAGCCTCTCTCGTATTATGTGGACGAGGACGCCTGCATCGGCTGCGGCCAGTGCTTTGAAAACTGCGCAGAGCACGCAATTTTCAGGACTGAGGAGGGCAAATACCAGATACGCAATATGGACTGCGATGACTGCGGCATCTGCTTCACCAAGTGTCCTCTGGCGGGCACGGCGCTGAAAAACAGGTGGGATTAGTTCAAAAAAAGCGCAAGCGGGAGCATAGAGCTCCCGCTTTTTTATGCCCGTTTTCTAAACCTGAAGTTATTTGTGACAAAAGAAGTAATAATACAGGGATTTGTCAACATTGAGGGGAAGCGGTTTTAAAGGATGCTGTGGGGACACACCGCATAAAGGGCTCTGATATCATAAACAGTGATAACATACTCGACTGAATTCAAACTCTGTGATAACTTGGCGTAATAATAAGCGTTTCAGGCACACTATACTCAAAGAGCCTTCCCTCAAGTGTGCCAAAACCGCTTAATTTGTGGCAATTTGTCACAGAATGAGCGGAGTTTTCTTTTTATTTCTGACAAAGAGGCTCATTTAGACCGATGTTGTCAGCATAACGGTGAACTGTCCACTTCTCAAGCCAGACGCTTAAACTCGGATCTGCCTTTGAGCTTTAAAACGGATATAAAGGAATCTACAGCGCAGCTCGTTCATACTGTGTCTTCCTTCTAAATGAAAAACCGCTGGAACCATTGAGATCTCAATACCTGCAGCGGTTTATATAATTACATTTTGTCCAATAAGCTAATTTTTTACCTGCTCAGTTCCTCTGCCAGCTGGGCGTCGGAGACTATCTCTACATATTCATTGCCTCTGTGCTGATAGAGCTCGCGGCCTTTCGCTGCAAGTATCAGAACGGTCTTGTCCTGCGCTCTTTCTGCGGCCTCGCGTATGCACTGCTCGCGGTCTGTGATTATCTCTCCACTGCCGCCGAAGCGTTCGAGATTAGCCAGGACTTCTTTCGATATCTCCATGACATCGTCCATGAAGGGGTCCTCCTCCGTTATCCAGGCATAGTCTGCGTATTTTGCAGTGACTCTTGGGAGGGTGACTCTTCTGTCAAGGCCTTTGCCGCCGGGGCAGCCGAAGACTATCTCCACCCTGTACCCGGGAAATTCTTCTTTTATGGATTCGAAGAGCTTCTGATAGCTGAGCTCGTTGTGGGCATAGTCGACGATAATCTTTACGTCTTTGTCGCCCTTCATCTGGAACATCTCCATGCGGCCTGCTGCTTTAGCATCTCTGAGGGCTTCTGCAATGTCTTCAAAGGGTATGCCAAGTTCAAGGCAGATGACTGCTGCGGCCAGAGCGTTCTCTATGTTGAAGAAGCCGGGCATTGAAAGCTGTATGGTTCCGAGGATGCGGTCTTTTTTCGCTATCTCAAAGCAGATCAGGCCGTTTTCCTTGCGGCCGTTAATGGCGGTGTAGTCTGCCTCCTGCCCGTATGCGCTCTTCTGCCCGGAGGGGGAATAGCATATGAGCTTCTGAACCAGTCTGCCCTTTTTTGCGGCAGCCAGTATCTCTTCGCCTCTTGCGCTGTCCAGGTTGATGCAGAGGGTCCTGCACTGGTCGACAAAGCGCAGCTTTGACCGGAAATAGTCCTCCTCGGTTGGGTGTTCAGTGTTTCCTATGTGGTCCACGCCGTAGTTCAGAAAAGCACCGATGGTGAATTCAAGGCCGTAGCTGCGGTCGTATTTGAGAGCCTGGGAGCTGACCTCCATGCCCAAAGCCCAGAGTCCCGCCTTTGCGGCGTTTTCCAGGCGTTTGCCAAGCTCCAGCGCTTCCGGGGTGGTGAGGTGAGACTCGAAGAATTCGATTCCGTCGAAGGTGTCGATGGTGGAAAGGAAGCCGAAGCCGCCCAGACTGTTTTTCTTTGTGTAGGCTTCAATAACAGCCTTTATGTAGTAGAGTGTGGTGCTCTTGCCCTTGGTGCCTGTCAGTCCTATCAGATTGTAATTCTGCCATGCGCGGCTGTTGAACTCGTTGGCCAGCACTGCCATGGCGCGGCGTATGTCGCTAACCAGTATGCAGGGCAGGGGGCTATCGTATTTCGTTTCGGAGACATAGCAGAAGGCTCCTGCTTCTGCGGCTTTGTCCAGGTATTCGGGTCTGAAGTTTGCACCTTTGCAGACGAAGAGGCTGCCGGGCTGAACTTCCCTGGAGTCGAAGGTGATGTATCCCACAGGTTTATCCTGCAGGGATGCTGTTTCTGAGGCAGTCAAAAGCTGCTCCTTCTTAAGAGCAGCTTCATATTCAGACAGTTTTTTTATTTTTCTTTCGTAACTCATAATATCGGCCGTTATTTCATATTTTGCGGGGCATTTGCTCTTCAGCGCTTTAATAATATACGTCCCGCGAGGGATCCTGCTGTACGTAGAGGTTGCCGCTGACGAGGTCGTAGAAGGCGGCGTGACCTGCGGAAACATAGACTGTCACAAAAACGGTGCACAGTCCTGCAATGGTAACCAGCGGATTGCTGGCGATGGCAGCAGCTGTATTGTAGAACTCCTGGAGATCGTACATGGTGATGTCCGGCATGTAGCGCATGCTGATGGCGCTTTGGGGCATATTAGCCAGAATGTACCATCCTATGTAGCTCAGATTGAACCACATATACTTGGCCTTGTTTCCTTCCATCATCACGGCGCTTTCGTACATGCACTGGCCTGCGGGTTTGTTCGGGTCGTCAGCCAGAATGTAGTAGGCCTGGCTGTAGCGTATGGAAGCTATGATGCCGGGTATAATGAAGAGCAGTGTCATCAGGAATACCCTGATCATGATGCTGAGGTAAAGGGTGGTTGCATTTCTGAAGAAATCAAAGCCGGAGGCCAGATCGTTGATCTGCGGTCCCTGCTGGCGGAACATCTTCAGGAAGAAGATGGCCAGTCCCAGATTCACAGGGCCTGTCACAAGCAGGCTGTAGATCTCTATTAGCATGCTCAGAAGGCTGGAATCCGTGAGTCTTCCGAGTATGAAACCCGGCAGAGATGTGATGGCGGAGCCCAGAAGCACCACTATGAGCGCTGTGCCCCAGTTGCCCTGAAGAGTCTGTCTTCCAAGAGCTCTGATGGTCTTGCTTGGTTCTGTTACGATGTGGTTGTTCATTTAATTGTCCTCCGAGTAACTTACTCCTCCGAGATTCATGCTGAGTTCTTCCAGCTGATAATCCAGGGCTTCATCGAAGTTGTAGCGGTGCTTTTCTCCG
>JAFRWH010000112.1 GCA_017438085.1 Bacillota bacterium | reverse complement strand
TCTTTCCATTACGTTTTATAGAGATTTCATATTTTTCTCCAAAAAACACTTGATTTAACGAAAGAATTGTAGTAAAATGAATGAGAAGAGTATAACAATTCTTTAATGAGGTGAAACAATGGCAGAGGAATACATTATAAGAGCAGAAAATCAATAGAAAAGTGTATCTTTGAGTGCTTGAAATACGGCCGTTTTCGTGGTAATATTGTTGAGCTTGCCGGCGTGGGGGAATTTGCAGACGCGCGGGACTCAAAATACCGTTCTGGAGACAGGGTGCGGGTTCGACCCCCGCCGCCGGCACCAGAAAAACAGCCCTTTTCCGGGCTGTTTTTATATGCTTGCGATCTTCAGTTCTGTCTGATCAGCAGTTATTCTGCTGTGCTTTTTTATCCCTGCTGCAGCGCCTCAAGCTTAGTTCGCATTTCTGCAGTTTCCGGACTGTTTACGCCAAGGTGCTTCTCCATATCCAGAACCAGAGTCGTCAGAACTGAAATGCCCTCATCTTTCCTGCCGCTGAGCAGCAGCTTTTCTGCCTCGGCATCCCTCATATGAAAAGCCGAACGCGAATTTTCGCCTATCAGTCTTCCGATTATTTCTCTGCCCTGCTCTAACCAGCGGTCTGCCTCATCGAAGCGGCTTAAATGGCTGCAGGCTTTGATCATGTATATCATCGGGAAAGCCATATTAGCTTCCTCGTACTCAAGATCGTCTTCCATCAGAGCAAGAGTTTTCTTTGATTCGTTATAAGCGTCCTCCCAGCGTTCCTGCGCAAGATACATCCTGGTCTTTTCAAGGAATATGCCTGCATACCAGCCCGGATGATTGCGTCCGTATGAGTAGTTTCCCAGAGGAATACGCGCAGCTGCATAAGCCTCTGCCAGGTCAAATGCCTTCTGAGCCTTATCGTAATTTCCCAGAATTACGTGGTTTCTGGCTATTCGCGTGCATATTGCATAAAGCTGCTCCAGCACATTTGCAGGCAGCTTATCCAGCTTTGCTCTGTCCGGCTCTGAATCCAATACAGAAGAGATATCTCCGTCTTCATCCAGCAGTCCGGCTCCAATTAGCTGATGTTTGAAGCTCGACTCATACCAGGGACCTGCAGCTGCCCAGTCGCCCGCGTTATAGTAAGCTGCGGCGCAGTAAGTAGCGCCTAATCCGGCCTGCAGGCTTCCGGCTCCGAACAGAGAGATGGCGCAGTCGTAATACTCCCTGCTCACCTTCTGGGAGCGCTCAAAGTCTCCGCATATCCAGCCCGCATTAGCGAATTGGCCATATGCAGGGAAAAGCTCCTTTGCTGTCTCAGAATCTTCGCAGGAATCCGGCCTTGGGAAGTACTGCAGCAGCCTGACGACAAGGGTGTACAGTATGTCCCTCTCCTCCGTGTCCATACCCCAGAATCTTCTCGCCTTTTCTCCGAGCCCGATAACATAATCCTTGCAGTTTATAAGATCCGGCTTCAGCTCCTGGCGTATGACATCCGCAATCACCGGGTGCATCTGAAGAGTGTAATAGTCGCTTCGAATCAGCCAGTTGGAGGAGACCATGTCGTTGACAATGTCGTAATCCTCCATATCAAGTATTTCGCCTATCATCGGCACTCTGATGCCGGAAGGAGGAAGAAGCGACATTACAGACAGGAAATGCTGCTGCGCCTGATCCAGTCCGGATACCGAAAAGAGTTCCCGGATATAATCAAATGCATTGCGCTTGTCTTTACTGCCTTCGCGCCTGACAGATGTCTTCAGGGTATTCATGCCTGCGTTCTTCAGTATCTTCAGCATTTCAGCCGGTGTCTTGAAGCTGGCAGCCATCTGTCTTGCCACAAGTTCAACAGTGATCGTGTGTCCGTTAACAAGCGAAAGAATTTCATCGACCACAGGCTGATCCTTAGGGCTTATCTTTAATCCTGCAGCAGCAGAGAATATCTTCCGGAGCACTGTTATGTCCGTTATCGGTCCCACATCTATTGCAGGATAATCCCCGTGATCGTTTCTTGTGGTGAAAATGAATCTGCAGGGCATGGACAGAAGCTCTTCGAGCTGATCATCCTCGTCCGTATCGAAATTATCGATTATAAGCAATGTCTTTTCGTTTGCCAGCGTCTGGAAGACGTCGAGCTTCCTGCGGAAGAAGGATTCATTGCCCTCCTTCTCGGCTCTGTGCAGATTCTTTATCGGCAGAGCGTCGCTGCAGACCAGATCCATCAGGCTGCCGTTATAGGAAGCGAATATGACTTTATCGTACTCGTCCTTATGGGCTGCTGCATAACCTTTGGCTATCTCGCTCTTGCCCATGCCTCCCATGCCCTGCAGGAAAACGATGCGCTCATCCTTAAGTGTGGCTGCTATCTCCTCTATTTCGGCCTCGCGCCCGATAAAGCCCGGTCTTGGATAGGACATGCGCTCTGTCAGCTCATATCTGCCGCTGTTCATGTATATTGCATCTTCTTCCGACAGATGAAGTATCCTGTAGCTCAGTTCATCTATGCGGCTCTCAAGTGGCGGAGAGATGGCATCCAGCCAGTGACAGGGTCCGAGATAGTATCTGAATCTGTCACTTAGTTCTTCACTGTCCAGTTTGAACGGAACAATGTAATTGCAGCAGTTTACGGCCTCATTTATTTCGTTCAGGACCTGCGGCGATGCAAGAGAGTTCTGGCTGACGATCACAACAAAAACTTCGCTTCTGTGAAGCCCGTCCATTATGGAACCTACCCAGTCCGTGCTCTTAATGTCTCTCGGCGCTATCCAGCAGCGCAGACCCTTTTCCTCAAGATAGTGACATATTGCGTCTGCAACAGGTTTATCTTTTGAACTGTGGCTTATAAAAACTAATCCGTCCATTTTGTTCTCCATAAGCAAAATGCATACCCTTACGGATATGCATTTTAACATTTTTCTGATGTGAATCAAAGGGTAATCGGTCTCTTATTGCTGTTTTAAATACCTGTAGATGAAAGTAACTACCGCTGCCCTGGGACAATCTTCCGCGATCTTCACCTCAAGGCCGGTATCGCTACAAGACCGTTGCTGAAAGCCCAGTTTCTGGCAACATCGCCCCAGCCGTCAGCACCGTAATGCACGGATCTGTACAGGAAGGTCGCGATATGCATGCTGCTGCAGGTCTGATAAGGCCGGAAGGTCTTAGGAGTCGTGCCTTCGGTTATTTTCTTCTCAACAGCCCACAGCACAGGCTTATAAAAGTAATCATCTGGTTTTACATCTTCAAATGGATTATCGTCATCAACAGGGTCTTGCTTTTATTGTATCAGATGAGGCCTGGCGAAGCGAGGCTTTGTTCCTCCCTTGCGATTATCTTTTTTGCCTTGACAGCCAGGGGTACGGATACCGCAACCGAGAGGACATCCGCAAAAAACTGGGCTGAGGCAAGTCCGTTAACACCCATTAATGGAGGAAGTATGTACAGCAGAGGGATGAAGCAGTAGCCCTGCCTTGCAATGCCCAGAGCCAGAGCCGCCTTTGCATCACCTATGCTGGAATAAAACATGTTATTTATGGCCTGGAAGGTGTGCAGCGGCAGCGATATGCACTGCAGAACGATGCAGAGGGTGCAGATCCTGAGAACCTCCGGGTCTGACTGCTTGTTGAAAAGAGAGATGAGCGGAGTTCTGAACAGGATTATAAGTGCGCCCATAACTATACCGCCTAATATCGATACCTTAGTGCTGTAATTCAGGGCATCCCGCACCCTGTCCATCCTTCTTGCGCCCCAGTTGAAGCCTGCTACAGGCTGGTAGCCCATGCCAAAGCCCAGTATGATAGCAAAGGGGAATTCCATCACTCTTCCGGAAACACTCATTGCAGCAAGAGCTGCTGTGGAATAGCCGCCTGCGATGCGGTTGATAAGTATGCTGCTGAACACCAGACATACGGTTCGCAGCAGCGATGTGGAGCCTATCTTCATGACATCCAGCGCCTCTTCCAGCACATATCTGAATTTTCTGATAGAAAGGTGTACAGCGCTCTTTCTCGAAATGTACATGTAAGCGAGGATGGAAAAGCTCACCAGCTTTGAAATTGCGGTAGCCATGGAGGCTCCGGCAACACCAAGCCCGAAGGTCCTTATAAACAGCGGATCCAGGAAGCAGTTGAGCACAGCGCCCACAGTGATCCCTATCATGGCATATCTGGAATTTCCTTCGCTTTTCAGGCACATGTTGAAGATCAGCTGGCCTATCATAAAGGGCGCCGCCAGCAGGACATACTGGGCATACTGCATGGAATAGTGGGCGCTTTCGGGGGTAGCGCCAAGGAAATAGATGAGCTTTTCCATGTTCAGGACGCCCAGGATCAGCAGTATGGTGCCAAGACCGAAGCCGGTGAAGAAGGATGTGGAGATGACGCGGTCCGCCCTCTCCTGGTTCCTCTGGCCGAGGCTTCTGGAAATGTAGCTGGAAGCGCCGGAGCCGATGAACATTCCGAGCATGGAAATAAGCCGCTCCAGTGAGCTGTTAACGCCCACCGCCGCCGTTGCGGAGGTACCGATGGCACTTACAAAATAGGTGTCCACAAGATTATAGAACACTGTCACCAGCTGTCCCATTATGGATGGCAGCGCCATCGTTATTATCAGTTTTTTGACATCTGAATTCAGCAGTAATTCAGTGCGGTTGTTTCTTTTTGTATCAGCCATATTAAATATCCTTTATTTTCCCTGTATCAAGCCTTCGGCATTTTTTTCCATGCGCTCAAGATAGGACACGAACTGAGCCTTTTCATCAGCAGTGAAGCCTCTTAGAAGCATTTCCGCTGTCTGGTCGTCCAGTTCCACTAATTCCTGCCGGATTTCTTGGCCTTTTGACGTAAGGCTGAGCAGCTTCCTGCGCTTGTTTTCAGGATCGGGCTGCCTGGTTATGAGACCGAGCTCTTCAAGTCTGGCGCAGTCGCGGCTTATGGCGCCCTTGTCAGCCAGGCTGTCGGGTATTATCTGCTCCTGGGTGCATGTTCCCATCGCACCCACCTTGTGCAGCACCGTGTGCATGAGGCCGGACAGGCCAAGCTCATCCAGCTTTCGCTTAAGCATTATCTGACGTATTTTTGCTGTCCTGAAAAAAGGCACCATTATCGGTTTTTCCATGTTTTCACCTTTTCTTTATACTTTAAGAAGATGCGGCAGCTGCGCAGCTTATCTGTTCCCGCTGCGTTCCTTGCGGAGCAGGAGTATTGAAAGCGCGCAGTCTATTGCTATTATGATCGCGGCCGCAAGGAATCTTGAAGAGATTGCCGACCCCATCAGCTTCGCCATATTGCCCGTCACATAGGGACTCACAAAGGAGCTGCCTGTAAAGGAGGCTACATAAAGGGACATGGCCATGGTTATGGCTCCGGGGCTTACTCTTTCAGGTATTTTGGTGAAGCCCGAAGGTATCACAAAGCCGAATCCAAGGCCCAGAATAAGGCTTCCAGCCATCAGCATCGTCTTTGTGCTGCTCTGACTGATAATCAGAAGTCCTGCTGCTCCCAAAATCATAGACATGGGAAAGCCGAAATTCCCAAACAGCTTCATGAGTTTCGGAAGCATAAGCCCTGTCAGGACACAGCCCAGAGAACATGTGGAGGTAAAAAGGCTGGCATTAGAAAAGCCCAGAGAATCCGCATAGATAGAGATCGTGGTCATAAATGTCATATAACCGAGCCCGAAAAGAAAGACCTGAAGCATGAGGGTCATCAGTCCCGGGGTCAGGACCCTGACCTTTTCACCCTTTTCAGCCTTCTCCACGATGCCCTTTGGAAGCAGCAGCATCACAGCGATCATGACAGGGACTATCAGAAAATACACTCTGTAGGTCCCCCGCCAGCTGCTGCGTCCAAGAAGGCCTGCAAAAAGATTCAGTCCGATGGCTCCTCCATTGATGAAAAGGGACTGTATACCCATCATAAAGGCCCTTTCCTCACCATCAAAGTATTCCGCAATAAGAGCGGAGGATGTGGGCGTAAGCATGCTTGCGCCAAAGCCTATCATGGCGCTGGCAAGATAAAGGAGACCGAGACTTTTGGAAAGAAAGCAACCGATAAGGCTTCCGCAGAGTACAAATACACCGGCAAAAAGCAGCAGTCTTTTTTTCGTGACCACGCTGGCCATTTTCCCTGCAATCAGCATGGAAGGAATGCCCACAAGGGACATAAGTGTGAACACCAGCTGCACCGATGCCATGGAAGCTTCAGGATGATCCTTTGCCACCCCTGCCAGTACCAAAGACAGACAGTTACCCATCTGAAGTATCACAGAGAGGATAAAGATCCCTGCTCTTATTTTGTTTTTGCTAACAGAAGTCATATGCTCCCCTTTCGCTTTTTTGGATTACCTATTGTTGATTTTTACAACAGTCAATATAACCCCACAGTTGATTTTGTCAACAATTAAAAAATCCGTCCGCGATACAGGATCGCGAACGGACCGATCATTATTTGAAATATCTAAAGCTCTATATCCAGAACCACCGGGCAGTGGTCGGAGCCGAAGACCTGGTCTCTGATCTGTACATCCCTGACCTTAGGCACCAGGCGGTCTGAGACCACAAAATAGTCTATCCTCCACCCCACGTTCCTTTCCCGTGCTCTCATACGGTAGGACCACCAGGTATAGGCGTCTATGCGGTCGGGATAGAGATAACGGAAGGCATCTGTGAAGCCGCAGGAAAGCAGCTGACCGAAGGCCTCCCGCTCCTCATCGGAGAAGCCGGGATTGCCCACATTGGTCTTGGGGTTTTTCAGGTCAATCTCCTGGTGCGCCACATTCAGATCGCCGCAGAGGATTACAGGCTTTTTACTGTCAAGCTCCTTTAAATACTCACGGTTTGCAGCCTCCCACTGAAGCCTGTAGTCTATTCTTGCCAGACCGTCCTGGGCGTTGGGAGTGTAATTCGTGACCATGTAAAAATCCGGGTACTCCAGAGTTATGGCTCTCCCCTCCGTATCGTGTCCCTCGGCATTTATATCATAGTTGACGGACAAAGGCTCGTGCTTTGTGAATATGGCAGTGCCGGAATAGCCTTTTTTTACGGCTGAATTCCAGTACTCGGTATACTGAGGCAGGTCCACGGGAGCCTGACCCGGCTGGCATTTGGTCTCCTGAATGCAGAAGATATCCGCATCCTCCTGCTGTATATAGTCTATCAGGCCTTTTCCAATGCAGGCCCTGATACCATTGACATTCCATGTGACGATCTTCATATACCGATCTCCCAAAACAATCTATTAGTCCAAAAACGATTTAGTTCTTAGCTATATTTCAACGGGTGGCATAAGGAGGGCACCCATCAACGACGCCTTTGCGGAGGCTGATGGGAGGATGCCTTGTGACAGGACCCGTTGAAAGTTATAATTTTGTCTGTGTTATTTATTTCAACGGGTGGCATAAGGAGGGCACCCAGCAACGACGCCTTTGCGGAGGCTGATGGGAGGATGCCTTCTGACAGGAACCGTTGAAAGTTATAATTTTGTCGGTGTTATTTATTTCAACGGGTGGCATAAGGAGGGCACCCATCAACGACGCTTCAGCGGAGGCTGATGGGAGGATGCCTTGTGACAGGACCCGTTGAAATATACATAAATAAAAACGTGAGCAGCCCGTAAGCCGGGTTCTGTATTAAGCAATCATCTTTCTAGGACTGACATTACTGCCAGCCTCAAGCGACCTACCTCTCGGGAAGGGACGGGCAGCCCCCTTTCAGCCGGTTCGGTTTCCCGCCTGGCTCCCTGCTTGGTCTTGCTCCGGATGGGGTTTACACTGACGGACGATGTTACCACCGCCCCGGTGGGCTCTTGCCCCGCCTTTTCACCCTTGCCTGCGCGGGTTAAACGCAGGCGGTTATTTTCTGTTGCACTTTCCCTGGGGTCACCCCCGCCGGCCGTTAGCCGGCATCCTCGCCCTGTGGAGCCCGGACTTTCCTCACGCTCCGGACTTTGCCGGAGCCCGCGATTGCATGGACTACTCACATAAAGATCAAATCAGTACTTTATTTAAGTATTCAAGTATTGTCTGGCGGAAACCTATCTCCTGAAGATCGGGATCTGCCGCATTTTTCATGTTTTTAATAATCTCTGCAGTCTTCTGCCTTTCAGCTTCCAGATACTCGCGTATCAGCGGAACATCCGGCATGTCCTCTATATAGAACGGAGGATAGACATAGTCTGCAGGGGTCTGAAAGCGCTCGTAAGGAGCTCCGGCCATTCCGCCCGATTCCGCAAAAAACACCGGCAGTTCAGTTCTTGCATCGATTATCTGGCAGTATCTTGGGCCTTCCTTTACCAGTAGTTCGTTCACGATGTAAAAGCCGTTATCCGCAAGCCACTTCCGTACCAGATCCGTCTTGGTCCTGGGCTGAAGGATGAACTGCTTAAAGCTTTTTGTCTTATCAGGCTCCGCTTCGAGTATCTCTATGATAGTCTCTCCGCCCATGCCGGCTATGACTATGCTGTCGACCTCCCCTGCTTCTATGGGTCTTAGCCCGGGTCCGAGCCGCAGATGACACTCTGCGCTGCCGCTCCATGGATTCGATTTCAGATCCACATCCTGAAGGTTCTCCTTTGCGATCTGAAGCGGTCCTTCGTTGATGTCTGAAGCGATCACATAGCTGCAGATGCCATTCTCCAGAAGGAGCCTGGGCACATAAGCGTGATCAGTCCCTATATCAGCCGCAGATTCGCTGTCCACCAGCTCTGCAAGCATTTGAATTCGTTCGCTGTAAATCATTCGAATCTATTAAATAATTAATCCAGATAATCCTTGAGCTTTCTACTCCTGGAGGGATGACGAAGCTTTCTGAGCGCCTTGGCTTCGATCTGACGTATACGCTCTCTGGTAACATCAAACTCCTGGCCTACCTCCTCCAGAGTCCTCTGACGTCCGTCATCGAGGCCGAATCTGAGCCTGAGCACCTTCTGCTCTCTTTCGGTAAGAGTGCTGAGTACCTCATCCAGCTGTTCCTTGAGCATGGAGAAAGCAGCAGCATCTGCAGGAGACAGCGCAACTTCATCGGGAATGAAATCGCCGAGGTGAGAATCTTCCTCTTCGCCGATAGGAGTTTCAAGTGAGACCGGCTCCTGAGCGATCTTTGAGATCTCACGGACCTTCTCCGGGCTTATACCCATCTCTCTTGCGATCTCTTCGGGGCTGGGATCCCTGCCGTAATCCTGTACCAGCTGCCTGGTTACGCGGATCTGCTTATTTATTGTCTCGACCATGTGCACAGGGATACGTATGGTCCTGCCCTGATCTGCAATGGATCTGGTTATGGCCTGTCTGATCCACCATGTAGCATAGGTGGAGAACTTGAAGCCTCTTCTCCAGTCGAACTTGTCAACAGCCTTCATCAGACCGAGATTGCCCTCCTGAATGAGGTCAAGAAATGCCATGCCGCGGCCTACATAGCGCTTGGCTATGGAAACAACCAGCCTGAGATTAGCATTGCAGAGCATGTCCTTGGCTTCCTTATCGCCATCCTCCATGCGCTTAGCCAGTTCCATTTCCTCATCGGCATTGAGGAGCTGATAAGAACCAATCTCCTTAAGGTACATTCTTACAGGGTCATCAACAGTAAGACTTTTATGTAAATCTTCAAGATTATCCTCTTCAGCTTCGCTTACCAGGTCCTGAATGTCGGCATCGTTCTCAAGATCGTCATCAGGCTCGATATCCAGCACATCCTGAAGATAGTCATCATCCGCATCAGCGATCACGCTTATACCGTTCTGCTCCAGTTCTTCAAAGAAAGCATCCTCTCTGTTTCCGTCGGCATTCATTTCGCTCAGGATCTCGTTTACATCCTGCAGTTTTATCTCGCCGCTCTTCTTTGCCTTCTCAAGAGTGGAATTGAACTGTTCCAGCTTCTTTTCGTTAGTCACGTACTTCTCTAACTGAAAATCCATTTTTACCCCTTTCCCGCCTTAGTTGCGGAAGCTCTATTTTTGCTGAGCGTCTGAAGCTCAAGTGTTAACTTAGTTATGTATTCCTGATCCACAGTCTCGTCGCTCATGGTCAGGATGTCCTTTATTTCTTCTATTCTTGCGTCTATTCTGCGGTGCTCAAGCGTCCGTATGCACTCCTGGAAGGCCTTTTCATCGTCCTCACCCGGCTGCACCTCCTGCATTATCCGGTTGAAATACTCCAGCTCATCGTAATCCAGGGCATCCCGCACATCTGCTATGTCGAAGTCTTCACCTTCCCTATACTGGGCTTCAAAGGCGTTCAGGATGCCGATGCCGAGGCCGGATCTGATCGCGCCGGGATAAGCCTTGAGCCTTATAAAGTAGTCGCTCTTTATGATCATCAGCCTAATGAGCGTTCTCTCAAGGATGTCCGGTTCTTCACCCGGATCAAGACTTTCCTGCTCTTCCGCTCTCTGCGGAACGACCCTCACATCCGACGAAGGACTGGGGATGCCGCTGATCTCATCCCTTAACGCACCTTCAGATATCCGGTATTTAGACGAAATGTTTTTTATGTAAACATCTTGTTCTACAGGAGACAATTCCTTCAGGACTCTTGCTGCTGCCCTGAAGAACTTGATACTTTCGTCAGTCTTGCGTACATCATACTTTCTGGCAATGAGGGCCATCTTGTATTCCACATCCGGAAGAGCTTTGTTTTTTACCAGATTTATAAATTCATCTCTTCCGTGCTTCTGTATGTACTCGTCCGGATCTTTTCCGTCATCCACATGCAGGACCTTGACCTCCAGACCGGCGTGTCGGAGCACATCTATGCCTCTTATAGCAGCCTTTATACCTGCTGCATCCGCATCATAGCAGAGCACAACGCTTTGAGTATACCTGGACAGAAGCTTGGCCTGCTCGGGAGTCAGTGCGGTTCCCAGCGTAGCCACAGCGTTCTTAACGCCTCCCTGATAGAGGCTCACCATGTCCATGTAGCCTTCAACGACTATGGCATAGCCTTCTTTTTGTATTTCCTGACGGGTAACATTCAGCCCGTAAAGATTATTTTTCTTCTGAAACACCAGAGATTCGGGAGAATTCAGGTATTTCGGCTCGCCATCGCCTATTATGCGGCCGCCGAAGCCTATTATCTTGCCCTGAGTGTTTACTATCGGGAATATCAGACGGCTGCGATACTTGTCATAGACTCTTTTGTTTTTCTCAGAACAGAGCCCCAGCTCCACCAGCATGTTCCTGTCCGCACCCTGCTTTATCAGAGCATCCGTCATGTCGGTCCATTCGTTGGCCGCATAGCCTATCCAGAAGGTTTTGACCGTCTCAGCTGTGAGCTTTCTCTTGTTCAGATATTCAAGGCCCGGATTCCAGCCGGAGGCAAGGTTTTTGTAGAAATGCCTTGCAGCCTGCTTGTTGAGCTCGTAATAGGGCTCCCTCTTTTTCCCCTGCTGGCTGTAGACCGTATCTATCTGAATGCCGTACTGGTTAGCCAGTTTTTCTACAGCCTCAGGAAAGTCCAGGTTGTAATACTTTTCTGTGAAAGTGATCACATCCCCGCCGACTCCGCAGCCGAAGCAGTGATAGCTCTGACGCTGCTCGGACACAACAAAAGAAGGTGTCTTTTCTTTGTGGAACGGGCAGCAGCCCTTCCAGTTAGCCCCTGTACGTTTCAGAGGCACCACCGGAGATATTACATCCACAATGTTGCACCTGCTTTTTATCTCTTCAATTGCCGAACTGTAGGATCTCTGAGCCATTATTTCTCCTTGCGCTATACATATACGACAAAAAAAGAGGATTTCCTTTTTAATAAAATAAAAAAACCGGGAGAAAGCTCCCGGATGCTGTTTCAGCTTCAAAGCAGGCTAATTGATGCTCCACGCTTTTGGTATGAAGAGATTCTCGTAAACATTGATGGCATAGCGGTCTGTCATTCCTGCAATGTAGTCCTTTACTACTTCAGCCGTGCTGTCCATGTCAAGCTGAAGCTTTTCATCCGCCGGTAGATCCTCAGGATGGGACAGATAATAGTCATAGAGGCCCTTTATAAGGCTGCCGATCTTATTCTGCTCTTCGTTTTCCTTTACCAGCGGGTTGAAATAAACAGCTTCGAACATGAAGTCCCTCAGCTTGTTCATGTACTGGCCCATAACGCTCGACTGAACTATCTCCCTCTGACCGTCGCTGCAGCGCACTATATCCATAACCAGATTGTTGATGCGCTCTCCGTGGGTCTCGCCGAGTACCTCAAGGCAGTCCTTCGGAAGAACGCTCTGAGTTATTATCCCGGCTCTTATAGCATCGTCGATGTCGTGATTGATATAGGCTATGCGGTCCGAAAACCTTACCACAGCCCCTTCAAGAGTATACGGCTTGTTGGGACCGGAGTGATTGACGATCCCGTCCCTTACCTCCATGCTGAGGTTCATGGGCTTTCCGTTTCTGCGCTTTTCGAGCTCATCCACTACTCTCAGGCTCTGAATGTTGTGGGAAAAGCCGCCGGGATGGATCTCGTTCAGGAAGCGTTCGCCTGCATGACCAAATGGCGTGTGACCAAGATCGTGTCCCATGGCTATGGCTTCCGTAAGGTCTTCGTTCAGATTCAGAGCGCGGGAAATGGTCCTGGCTATCTGTGACACCTCCAGCGTGTGTGTAAGCCGGGTTGAAAAATGATCCCCTTCGGGAGCCATGAACACCTGAGTTTTGTGCATCAGCCGGCGGAACGCCTTGCAGTGGATTATGCGGTCCCGGTCGCGCTGATAGATAGTTCTGAAATCATCCGGCTCCTCTTCTGTAAGCCTCCCGCTGCTCTCCGCCGCCTTTGCCGCATATGGAGAGAGCAGTTCGATTTCTCTTCTTTCAAGTTCTTCTCTGAGTACCATATCGATCTGTTCTGCTATTCTTTCTTTTTGAATTCGTAGAAATCATTCATATCAAGATTGTCGTAAACAACTTCCACCGGGTCGTAGCCTGCCCTGAAAAGCTCGTCGGCAATGGCCTCGGCAACCTCAGCCTGCATTTCTGGTGTCCGTTTTTTTCAGGAGACCCAGACCATGGCGGAATGCTCATCAACTTCTCCTCCCCGGATAAAGGTGGCTCCGCTGTATTCTGCCACTATATAGTCCACAGGAACATCGATAATTGCTGCGACTCTTTCGCTGATTGGCTTCGCAAGCTTTACATAGTTTTCTTTGGTTACATTCTTAAAAATAAGCTGAGGCATATCTTTCTCCTTGCGATCAGAATAATAAATTATTATGCATCTGTTGAGCCGAAGCCGCCATGTCTTTCTCCTTCAGCAGCATCGCTTTCAGTGATGCCGAAGGGCACGAATATGCCCTGTGCAAAGGCTTTGCCGGCAGGGATCTCCAGCATTTTGCCCTCCCTGCTGTCGTTTGTTATCTGTATCTGTATATGGCCCTGATTGTCCGCAAAGTAATAATCAGAGTCTATGACGCCCACAGTGTTGTCAAGCTGCAGCCTGTACTTAAAACCAAGCCCGGATTTAGGCATTATGAGCAGCACCCAGCCCTCGGCGATGCGGCACCTGAGGCCTGTTGCGACTCTTAAGCTTTCTCCCGGAGCCAGCTTAATATCCACAGGGGTCTTGATGTCGTAGCCCGCAGACCCTGCGGTAGCACGCACCGGCAGCTCCGGCTCAAAATCCAGCCCCTTTACTATCTCAAATTCAGCTATTCTTTGCATATTAAACCCCATCAAAATCGGACATGGAACAAGAAAGAACTTTTAACCTTCAAGATGTATCCTTTCATGTGCGCCGTACTGTTCATGCGTATCCTTTTATCCATGTGGAACTCTGTTTATAAGAATTATACCTATACCCGACAAAGGCTTTTATTCCCTTGCAAAAGGATCCTCGTACTTGTCCCTGTTCCAGACATATTCGATTCCTGCAGCTATCTGCTCTGCCTTTTCCGCGCCGTATCTATCGCTTATAAAACCGAGAGCCATATCGATGCCTGCGGAAACACCGGATGCTGTATAGTATTTGCCGTCAGAAGCCCATCTTGCCCTTGCCAGCCAGTCAACATCACCCGACACGGATCTTACCCAGTCAAAAGCTCGCTTGTTTGATGTCGCTTTGGCTCCGTCTATAAGCCCGGTTTTAGCAAGCAGCGCCGATCCGGTGCATATGGTGAGAACATACTCAGAATTCCGGCAAAGCTCCTTCAGCTCAGATATAAAAGCAGCATCATTAACCAGTTTTCTTGTGCCCATACCTCCAGGTATTACCAGTATGCCGCCCTTTTCCGTGCTTTCAGCAGCTTCTGTCTGAATACTGAAACCCTGGCGGCTCTTTACATTGCCGCCATCCATGGATATATAGCGCAGTTCAGCGCCATCTATCCTTGAAAGAACTTCAATAGGACCGAATATATCCAGAGTCTCATAGTCATCAAAAAACAAGCAGTTAATACGCATTTTCAACACCTCTTTATGTGGCCTATTCAACACTTTTAATAATAATGGACACATCTACTGAATTGTTTAAGCCGAAAAACATGATT
>JAFRWH010000111.1 GCA_017438085.1 Bacillota bacterium | reverse complement strand
TGACCAAGGAAGGCGACGGCGTTATCGTTCCCACCCCGACATATTATTATAAGAATGACATCACAAGTGTCGGCCGCCACTACACCACATTCCAGATGATCAATAACGAAGGTTACTACACCTTTGACTGGGAAAAGTTCGAAGCACTGTGCCAGGATCCTCAGAACACCATGGCCATCTTCCAGCAGCCCCACAACCCCACCGGCCGTTGCTGGACTGTAGAAGAGATCGAAAAGATCGGCAAGATCTGCAGAGAGAACAATGTTATCATGCTCAGCGATGACCTCCACCAGGATCTGAAGAGAAAGGAGACTGTAGTTACTCCGTTCGTTAAGGTTCTCGGAAACAAGGGCATCATCAACATCACCGGTATCTCCAAGACCTTCAACGCAGCAGGCCTTGCAGTTGCCAACATGTACACCGAGGACGAAGAGCTCAACGAAAAGCTCGGTCCCGTTGCTGTTCCCTTCCTGAGCCCCTTCGGCATTGCCGCATGCATCGCATGCTATACCGAGTGTGACGCCTGGGTTGACGCTCTGAACGAATACCTCGACAAGAGCATCGATCACGTTGTGGAAAGACTCCACAAGGAAATGCCCAAGCTGACAGTTTGCAAGCCTGAAGCTACCTACATCCTCTGGCTCGACTTCACCAAGTATGGTCTCACCAGCGAAGAAGTTAATGCAAGAGTTGGCGGACAGGCTCATCTGGCACTTTCCGACGGCGCCGGCATGGATACCCCCAAGGGCACCGTATTCAGAAGAATGTGCTGCACCAGCCCCATCGCTGTTATGGACGAAGCCATCGACAGACTGGTAAAGGCTTTTGCTGACGTTCAGTAAGCTTTCTGAAAAGCGCATCACAGCGTAAACTCCAAAGGACAGCCCCGAAAAGGGCTGTCATTTTTTGTTTAGTATATGTTACAATGAGAAAAGTTCACTTTGTCATAATATTTTGACGGGTGACATAAGGAGGGCACCCGTGCGCTGAGCATAGGCGAAACGCATGGGAGGATGCCTTGTGGCAGGACCCGTCAAAATATACTTTGTGCCAATGGGGACGACTGTTTGTCACATTTCTGAAAATACTATGAAACAACGCAGCCTGATCTCAGCTTTAATATGTCTGTGCCTGATCTTCGGGCACTTGCCTGCAGCTCTGGCGGAAGAAACACCGGAGCCTGTTAAAGTGGCTTTCATAGATACCGGTATCTCCACAAAGCATCTGGATCCCGCGCATGTGGGGCAGGGGAAGAACTACGTGTTCCCGGGATCCGACACTCAGGACCGCATAGGCCACGGAAGCGCCACAGCCGGCATACTTCTGGGTTCAGAGGATCAGCAGGTCCTGGGTCTGTGTCCTGAAGCTGTCGCTGTCCCGCTGGTGGTTGTGGACCTCTATCCATCGGGGACGGAAAAGAACGGAGGCTCTGAAGCTCTCTGCAGCGCCATAAGGGATGCTGTAGACGAATTCGGATGCAGGATAATCAATATAAGCCTGGCTTCTTTAGAGGATACGGAGGAGCTTAGGGCGGCTGTGGCTTATGCCTCAGAGCAGGGCGCTGTGATCATCTCCGCTGCAGGCAACGACGGACCTGAAGGCGCTTTGTGCTATCCCTCCTCCTACGCAGATGTTATCTCCGTGGGCACCGGGAACGGCAAAGAAACAGCAGATTTTTCCCAGAAGGGCGCATTTATCGTGACCGACGGCATCAATATCAAGGTTGCTACCAACCGCAATTCGGAAACTGCGGACAGGGTAAGCGGCACTTCCTATTCCTGCGCCATAATCAGCGCCATCTGCGCCAAGATGCTCTTCGCCTATCCCGAAATGACAGCAGAAGAGCTTGCAAGAGCTCTTAAATACTTTGCTCAGGATATTCTGGAGCAGGGTTTTGATGCGCTGAGCGGCTGGGGCTATGTGCCCGGAGACGTGGAGATCACAACGCCTTTCCTTGATGTGCCGGCAGGCGCGGAGTACTCCGAAGCCGTGGATCTTGTCCGGCAGCAGGGCATAATGGAGGGTGTCGGCGGCGGCATGTTCGCTCCCGAAAGGATACTCAGCCGAGGGATGATCGTCACCATGCTCTGGCGCCTGGAAGGATGCCCGGAGGCCGACTTTGAAATGACTTTTGACGATGTGCCTGAAGGCGCCTGGTATTACGATGCCGTAAAATGGGCTGCTTCGGAAGGCATAGTGGAGGGCTACAGTCCTCTGCATTTCAGACCAGAAAACAAGCTGATACTGGACCACACCAGGCTCATACTTGAGCGCTGGGCTGCGAGGGGAACTGATCCGGACGCCCCTGATGATCCGGAATCCGGTGAGCCCTCTGAAACAGGTGAACCTGTCATCACCATTCCTGACGGCGTTTTCGACGGCGATCCCTATGCTCAGGTGAGCCGCGCCGAAGCAGCAGAGATACTGTACAAAATACTTGGTGAATAAACATGAGACTGAAAATACTGGGACAGCTTTCAGATAAAATCGTTGAACTGACCGGATCCGACGAGGAGTCGGACAGGTTCAGGCCATTCGCAACATACCTGCTGGTGGCTGCCGTCGTCCTGTGGTTCATCGCTATGGCCGCGGTTTTCTTCTCCAATCTGCCGGATCCCGCCTTCCTGGTGGCCACCGGCGGAGGCGTTTCGACCGCGGCAAAGATGCCCGGCATTGCCCGCTTCCTCTTCAACGCATGCACCATCGTTACCATCGCTCACTTCGCCTACGGCCTTCTGCTCTACATGAAGCCCGCTGCCGTAATGATCTCCACCGGGATCATGATAGTGCTGGAGATTATTTTCTTCATGCTCCTGTGCGCCTTCGGTGCCGGCATGCTGGTGATGGGCATCGTAGCAGCTGCAAGCCTTGTCATGTTCGGCCTTCTGGGCACCATACTGATAGGCATACTCATACCGCTTCTCGGAATGAGCTTCGTGATCCTGCCGGGGCTTGCCGTGCTTGTGATAGGAGCGTCTTTTGGCGTCAGCGCCGTCATCGTCATTCCGGTGGCTGCAGTCTTCCTGGGCCTCTGCTGGGTATTCAAGGTCAATGAAAGACACAGCATTTTCTCCCGACTGGTGGCCTTCATCGTCGCCATAGGCTTCGCCTGGCCGGCCCTCACATTCTGTCTGAACTTTCAGTTCATCCTCCCGAACCGCTACGGTGAGGAGGCCCGTCAGTACGTCACCCAGTATTTCAAAAACGATGAGGAAAAAGTCCTGAGCGACCGGATAAAGCACGATGGCTTCTACAGGGAGTTTATAAACACGGAGGAGAACTCCCATTTTTCCATGAGTACCGAGGGCGTAGGCGGCGCGGCGGCGATACTCAAAAACGGATGGAAGCTTAGCTTTTACGACGGAGACAGCGAGTATTTTTCCCGGGATCTGAGCTACGGCGCGGGAGAGAACTTCCTAGCCTCCTCGGACGGGGATAATATGTTCACCGCGGATCAGATCGGCAATGTCTATTACAATCCGATCTATTCGAAGCTCAAAGAGCCAATAGTGGTGCTGCTGTACGACGAGACCACCACGATCTACTCAAAAGACAGGATCTACATGATCGACGATGACCGGAATTTCCACGTGGACAAAAAGACCACCTGGTACAAGGAATACGAAGCCATGACGGAGTCCGAAAGGATGACCGCCATTTACGACATCCTGCTGAAGCAGAGCGTGGAGAACGGGGAGAATTTCACATCCACCGAGGTTGGCTGGGTGGCTTACGCCCAAAGATCAGGCTTCCTGCTGACTTATCTCGATGAAAACCAGACCGCGTATTTCGCAAAGCCCGAGGGTGACAGGATGACCGTTTATTATGTGGACAGCAGCCGAAAGCCCGAGGAGCTGATCGAGACCGGCAGGATATACAACGGCTTCGGCACCGGATATTTCACCATCGGCAATTACTTCTATTTCGCCGACGACATGTGGATACGCTGCCTGGATCTGACGAACAAGGAGGACTTCACCACATACATAAGGGTCATCGATTACGACGGCGACTACATAACCGGCTTCGGCTACACGATGATAGAGGCCGAGCCCTGCATGATCTACGCAGTGAATTCAAAGGATTCCACCGGCATAGTCTACTTTTCCTACAAGGACAAGTATGCCGGCGTCCGCATG
>JAFRWH010000110.1 GCA_017438085.1 Bacillota bacterium | reverse complement strand
CCTCTATCTTTCTGGTCATTATTTTAGCTTCGGTCACCGGACTTATCATAACGGTGACCGGGGCTGCATTTGTAAAAGGTTCCGGGAGCCTTGCGGAGAGCCTCTGTCTGGTCACGGGACGCTCGCTGCTTTCGGAGTATCAGCGGGAGCTGGCGGACCGATACGGTATCTTTCTTTTCCGCGCATCAGAGGAGAAGCTTGCGGAACTGGCTGAATTCTATATACAGTCGCATATAGAAAAGAGCGATATGTTTCTCAAACTGGCGCTTGAAAGCGTTTCTGTAAACACCGAAGAATACCCTGCGCTGGATACGGATCTTTTCATGAAACAGGTATCGGGACTGGGTAAGATATGCGCTGCAAAAACTGTTATTTCTGCTGCAGATCTTGGTTCAGTATGCGAATGGCTGGGACAGCTCGGAGGCATTTCGCTGAAGGACATAAAGGAAAGCATAAATGCTCTGTCAGTGGATATACCTGATGAAGATACTGAAGGCATGACCGATGAAGAAAAAAAGGCTGCGGAGCGCAGAAAAAAGGACGCTGAAGAGGAAGCAAGACAGCTTGAAGATATTAAATACGATCTGAGGAAGTCAACGGAAAGCCCTGATTACGACAAAGAAGAAAATGGCGGCGAAGAGCGTTCCGTAGATCCAGAGCTGGCAGAAGCGCTTCCTTCCGGACTTCTTGGCTTTGGCAGGCGAAACAGTCTGCTGCTTTCCGGAGGCATTTTCGATGCGGCGGAAGGTTTTTTCTGCAACGAATACATAGTTTATTCCTGCGGGAATGCTCTGAAGGAAACCGAAAACTGCTTTCTTAAAGCTGAATGCGAATATGTGCTCTTCGGTAAGCCATCAGACAGCCAGAACAGGGCAGCCTTTAAACGTTCGCTTTTTTATCTGCGGCTTGCTGTAAGGACCGCGGAAAACCTTAAGGATCCCGCCAAATTGGCTTCTTATGAAGCTTCGGCAGCAAGCCTTCCTTTTATTCCGGCTCCTGCTGCCATCGCTGCGCTGGCCGCCATAGAAGGTGGTACACAGGCAAAAGCGGATGTGGCCGGAGTGTGTTCGGGGCTCAAGGTCGGGCTGGGAGGATCTGCGGCTTTCGGCTCCTACAGCGATTATCTGCGGCTGATGCTGCTCCTTCTCCCTACTGATGAAAAGGCTGCCAGGCTGATGGATCTTATGGAGCTGAATATCTCTAAGATCGAAGGCTGCGATTTCTGCTTTCAGGACTATGCTGCCGGTTTTGAGCTGAATGCGGTGTTTTCAAAAGGAACAATTGATCAGAAGCATGAATACTTATAGATACTGCAGGAAAAAGGGGACAGTAACAATCGATGCAGCCATAGGCCTTCCGGTTTTCCTGCTGGCTATGGGGCTTCTGCTTTGCCTGATGCTTCAGCTGGAAGCCGAAGAGCGCAGATTCTGCGAATTAAGAGACAGGGCTCTTACAGATATGGAGATAAGAGGCGCAGTGAGCCGGCTGAGCAGGGGCAATCTCGTCGTTGAAGGTGTCAGGGAACTAAAGAGCAGGGTCAGGCTCAAGCTGCCTTCTTTAAGCGCGCAGAAAAAGACTGATGCGCTCGAATATCTGGTTTACAGGCCTTTCATAGGTGCCCAGAGCGAAGCAGCCGAGGACGATACCAGGGTCTACGTCTTTCCCAAAAGAGGACAGAGGTATCATATCAGGAGCTGCATAATACTGCAGGAGGGGGCTGTGGAGACGGTGCTGAGCAGTCAGCTGCGGAAGCGTTATGCTGCCTGCCGCATATGCAAGCCCGACAAGCTTCGCAACGGCGCCCCTGTCTACATGTTCAGCCTGAACAGCACCGTGTTTCACAGAAAGAGCTGCGCTTCTATAAGCAAGGCTTTTGTGTCCATGAGCCGGTCACAGGCTGAAAGAGAAGGCTATACCCCCTGCATGATCTGTTTCGGGGGAAGCCATGAATGAACTGGTCATTGCCCCGGGGAAGCTTCCTCTTTATGTGCTGGGTCAGAAGAGCATAAGAAACTGCAGCAGTCTTGCTCCGTTCTGCTTTGCATGCAAAACCTCCGGTCAGATCATCATAAGTCCGGAATACTGCGGGACGGCAGACCTTGCTCAGTATCTTTCCTCATTCAGACCCGGCAGCCTGGATGCGTTCAGAGCGCTGCTCAGGGCGATCTGCGCTGTAACGGCTTCGGTAATAGATCTCAGGAATCTTTTCATAAGCGAAGATATGATCGCGCTGAAGCCGGAGCTGGTTTTCATAGAGAGGAGAAGCCGGGATCCTTTTGACATAAAGGCAAGGCTGGTCCTTGGGGAAGGAAGTCCTTTGGAGGGACAGCTCCCCGGTCTGCTCAAAATGCTCGGAGGGATGGCACCCGGAAGCAATGCAGCTCTTGCAGCTGAAAGACTGTTCCGGGAATTGTCCGATAGGCATATGTCAGCAGAGGATATTTTTGCATTTTTCAGTCTCTGGCTGTTGGAGCTATAAGGATTTCCTGCAGCTGAATATTTAACTTTAAACTGACGCTCCGGCATGATCAAATAATTCTTCAGGAGCGTTTGATGATATGAAAGAGATAGTATTGGCAGAGCACGCAGGCTTCTGCTTCGGCGTTAAAAGAGCTGTGGATGCGGCTTATGCTCAGTTGGAAAAGGCAAAGGCTGAAGGTGTTCAGCTGTATTGTCTGGGTGAACTGATCCACAATAAACACGTGACCGGAGAGCTTGAAGAAAAAGGTCTGAGGATGATCTCGGATCCTTCAGAGGCTGCCCAGGGCTCCAGGCTTCTTATAAGGGCGCACGGAGAACCGGAAGCTACATATTCCAAGGCAAAGGAGCTGGGACTTGAACTGGTGGATGAGACCTGTCCGCTGGTGTACAGGATCCATAAGCTTGCAATGGATGCGGAAAAGGAAGGCCGCTGGTTCGCCGTCATAGGGGATGCCTCTCATCCTGAGGTGCAGGGCATACTGGGCAGTACCAATATGGCTCTTGGGGCTGTTTATTCCGCAGAGGAAGCGCGGGCGATGGCAGAAGCCAGCAAGGATAAGGCTGTAAGCCTTGCCGCTCAGACGACCATAACAAAAGCCAAATTTGCAGAATGCAGTCAGGTATTCAGAGATATAGTGCCTGATCTGAAAATAGAAGATACGATCTGTCTCGCCACAAAGGAGAGGCAGGATGCGGTCATGAAGCTGGCCCAAAAATCCGACCTGATGGTGGTCATAGGTGATAAAGGAAGCTCTAATACCAGAAAGCTTTTTGAGATTTGCAGCCAAGTGTGCGGATCTGTAATTTTCGTTGAAAATTCCGAAGATTTGGACTTGCAAGTTATTGAAGAATATAATAAAATAGGGGTTGCGGCAGGAGCATCAGCGCCTGAACGCATAATTAAGGAGGTTATTGCCAAAATGAGTGAAACTATCACTAAGACCAATCAGAACGAAGAAATCAACGAAATGGCTGCTTTCATGGACGAGATCGAAAAGTCCCTCAAGCTCCCCGGAAGAGGAGAAGTAGTCACCGGATCTGTCGTTCAGGTCACAAAGAACTATGCTGTTATCAATCTTGGATGCAAGAAAGACGGAATGCTCCCCAAGGAAGAAGCAGCGCTCGAAGAAGGTCAGGAAATGACTGATGCTTTCCATGAAGGAGACGAGATCCAGGCCAAGGTCGTTAAGACCGATGACGGCGACGGAAACATCCTTCTCTCCAACAAGAGACTCCAGTCCGGTGAGAACTGGGAGGAAGTAAACAGCCTGGCCGGATCAGACGAGGTGATCAATGTTACCGTTGTTAAGGAAGTCAAAGGCGGCGTAATCGCAAACTACAAGGAAGTCTCCGGATTCATTCCCTTCTCTCAGCTCTCCGATCATTACATCGAAAGTGCAGCTGACTACATCGGAAAGACTCTTCCGGTCAAGGTTTCCAGAGTTGATGTCAAGAGAAACAAGGCTGTCTTCTCCCACAAGGCTTTCCTTAACGAGGAAAAGAGCAAGAAGATCGCTGAGATCTGGAGTCAGCTCAATGTTGGCGATGTAGTAGAAGGTAAAGTCATGAGATTCACCGACTACGGCGCATTCGTAGACATCGGCGGAATTGATGGCCTTCTCCATATTTCCGAGATCTCCTGGGGCAAGCTCAGACACCCGCAGGAAGCACTCTCCATCGGACAGATCGTTAATGTCAAGATCCTCAGCATGAATGCCGAAAAGGGTAAGATCTCCCTGGGCATGAAGCAGAACAACCCCGAACCCTGGTCCGTGATCGACGAGCAGTATGAAGTTGGTCAGGTAGTAAAGGGTAAGGTAGTTCAGATCAAGGACTACGGTGCATTCGTAGAACTTGCTCCCGGACTTGACGGACTCGTTCACATTTCCGAGGTTGCTCACAAGAGAGTAAACAAGATCTCTGACGAACTGGCTATCGGTCAGGAAGTCGACGCTAAGATCCTTGACATCGACAAGGAAAAGAGAAGAATCTCCCTGTCCATCAAGGCTTGCATCGAGCCCCCCACAGCAGAAGAGATCGAAGCTGCTAAAGCTGCCGCTAAGGCCGCTGAAGCTGCAAAGGCTGAAGCACCCGCAGAAAACACCGAAGCATAAGCAGTTTTCCGTACCGGATGAACCAAAAACCGAT
>JAFRWH010000109.1 GCA_017438085.1 Bacillota bacterium | reverse complement strand
TCTTCTTCACCTATTTCTACGGCGCGATCAGCTTCGATCCCTCTGAAATAGCTGACCAGATGAAGAACAACGGCGGATTTATCCCCGGCATCAGACCCGGAAAGTCCACCGCAGACTATATTTCAAAAGTAAGCAACAGACTGAATATCGTAAGCGCTCTGTTCCTTGCTGTTATCGCTTCCATCCCGACACTGATGTCCCACTGGACCAGCCTGAATATCGGCTTCGGCGGCACTTCCCTGATCATCGCAGTAGGCGTTGCTCTGGATACCATGAAGCAGATCGAGTCCATGATGGTAATGCGCAATTACAGCGGATTCCTCAAGTAAAGGAGGCAGACAGATGAAGAGAGTAGTTTTACTCGGACCTCCGGGAGCCGGCAAAGGCACCCAGGCCACAGGTATTGCTGAAAAATATAACATTCCGCACATTTCCACAGGCGATATCTTCCGCGCTAATGTAAAGGAAGGTACCCCTCTCGGAAAGAAGGCCAAGGAATATATGGACCAAGGCCTGCTGGTTCCCGACGAACTGGTGTGCGACCTTGTGGAAGACCGCATCAGCCAGGAAGACTGTGCAAACGGTTACCTGCTGGATGGTTTCCCCAGAACATTGTTCCAGGCAGAGCACTTTGATAATTTCCTTAAGAGCAAAGGCCAGGAACTGGACTCCGTAGTAGACATCGAAGTATCCGAAGACGTGCTTCTGCCCAGACTTACAGGCAGAAGAGTCTGCAGAAACTGCGGAAGACCCTACCACGTACTCACCATGCCCCCCAAGGTTGAGGGTGTGTGCGACGTATGCGGCGGCGAGGTCTACCAGAGAGCAGACGACTCCGAAGAGACGGTGCTCAACCGTTTCAAGGTCTACAACGAACAGACCAGTCCTCTTATCGAGTACTACAGCGCCAGCGGCAAGCTTGCTCCCATCAACGGCGAGCAGAGCCAGGCAGAAGTATTCGATGAAATATGCGCTAAGCTGGGTGACTAATAATGATCGTCATTAAATCCAAAGACGAAATAGAGATCATGGCAGAAGCTGCTCTCGTGGCAGCAAAGATGCTCAGAGATCTCCCCGGATTCATAAAGCCGGGCATTTCGACAAAGGACATTGACAAGTGGGTCGAAGATTATATCAGATCCAGCGGTCAGAAACCCGGATTCAAAGGCTACGGCGGCTTCCCCGCCTGCGCCTGCGTATCGGTAAACGAAGAGGTCGTGCACGGTATCCCTTCAAAGAAGAGAATACTTCAGGAAGGCGATATCGTGAGCGTGGACCTCGGTACCATTCACAAGGGCTTTTACTCCGATGCGGCAAGAACTTATCCGGTAGGAAAAATAAGTGAAACACATGCAAAGCTCATAAGAGTCTGTGAGGAAAGCTTTTTCGAAGGTCTGAAATACTGCAGAAAAGGCAATCGGATCGGTGATATTTCCGCAGCGATCCAGGCTCACGTGGAGGCCAACGGATTCTCCGTCATAAGAGATTACACAGGCCACGGCGTGGGCAGAGACATGCACGAGGATCCGGCGGTGCCGAATTACGGCAAGGCGGGACATGGCCCCAAGCTGGTCCCCGGCATGGTCATCGCCATAGAGCCCATGATCGCCGTAGGCGATTACGATGTGGAAGTCCTGTCCAACAACTGGACAGCGGTCACCATCGACGGGTCCTATGCATCCCACTACGAAAACACCGAGGTCATCACAGAGGATGAGCCCAGACTTCTTACCTGCATAGACAGGGACGGATACAGACTTGCTGAATAAAGGAGGTGCTGCCAATGGCTAAAAATGACACAATAGAAGTATTCGGGACTGTGCTTGAGGCACTTCCCAATGCCATGTTCAAGGTTAAGCTTGAAAACGGGTTCGAGGTACTTGCTCACATTTCCGGCAAGATGCGCATGAATTACATCCGCATACTTCCCGGCGACAGAGTCAAGATGGAGCTGAGCCCCTACGACCTGACCCGTGGCAGAATCACCTGGAGAGATAAGTAGTCCTTAAACAGGAGGAGAAAAATGAAAGTTAGAGCTTCAGTTAAGCCCATTTGCGAAAAGTGCAAGGTTATCAAGAGAAACGGCAAAGTAATGGTCATCTGCGAGAATCCCAAGCACAAGCAGGTCCAGGGCTAACGATTTGAAAAGTTAGTTATGTATTGTGTGCCGGCGGGGCTCTTCCCGGGTTGGCACGTCAAATTATAAAAAAATAGTTGCAGTACAATAGGAGGTATATTTTATGGCTCGTATAGCCGGTGTCGATCTTCCAAGAGAAAAGAGAGTGGAAATCGGCCTTACCTACATCTACGGTATTGGTAAGCAGACTTCCAAGAAGATCCTGGAAGAAGCAGGTGTAAACCCCGATACCAGAGTTAAAGATCTTTCCGAGGACGAAGTAGGTGCCATCAGAAAGATCATCGATTCCGAGTACATCGTAGAAGGTGATCTCAGAAGAGAAGTTTCCCTGAACATCAAGAGACTTCAGGAGATCGGCTGCTACAGAGGAATCAGACACAGAAGAAATCTGCCCGTAAGAGGACAGAACACCAAGAACAACAGCCGTACCCGCAAGGGCCCCAAGAAGACTGTTGGACGCGCAAAGAAGAAGTAATTGAGAAGGAGGTCGCGTAACAATGGCACAGCAGAAGAAAACTGTACGTAAAAAGAGAAGAGAACGCAAGAACATTGTGAACGGACAGGCTCATATCCAGGCTTCCTTCAACAATACACTCGTTACTCTCACAGACACCAACGGAAATGCTATTTCCTGGTGCTCCGCTGGTTCCCTCGGATTCAAGGGTTCCAGAAAGTCTACACCCTTCGCAGCTCAGATGGCAGCTGAAGAAGCAGCCAAGGCAGCTGTTGCTGAGGGTCTTCAGAATGTAGAAGTATATGTAAAGGGACCGGGTTCCGGCAGAGAAGCTGCTATCAGAGCCCTTGAGACCACCGGTCTTAAGGTCACCATGATCAAGGACATCACACCCATCCCCCACAACGGATGCAGACCCCCGAAGAGAAGAAGAGTATAGTCAGGAAGAGAGGAAAATAACATGGCAGTAAACAGAGATCCAATTCTCAAAAAGTGCAGAGCACTGCAGATCGATCCTAGCCACCTGGGTGTCTTCAAGGAATCCAAGAGAACCTCTCAGAAGAACTCCTACAGGAAGATGAGCAACTACGGTCTCCAGCTGAGAGAAAAGCAGAGAGCAAAGTTCATCTACGGCGTACTGGAGAAGCAGTTCGAAAATACATTTGTAAAGGCTTCCAAGAAGCCCGGCAAGACCGGTGAAAACTTGCTGATCATGCTGGAAGAGAGACTCGACAACGTAGTCTACAGAATGGGCCTTTGCACCACCAGAAGAGAAGGCAGACAGCTTGTTACTCATGGTCACTACACCGTAAACGGCAAGAAGGTAAACATTCCTTCCTACCTGGTAAAGCCCGGTGATGTCATCAAGGTAAAGGAAAAGAGCATGAGCTCCCCCAAGTTCAAGGAGATCAGAGAGATGGAAGTCGGCATCCCCGCATGGCTTTCCGTTGACAGAGACAAGCTGGAAGGCAAAGTTCTGGCTGATCCTGTAAGAGAGCAGATCGATACACCCATCGATGAGCAGCTCATCGTAGAACTCTACTCCAAGTAATCGATAGATTAGGTCTAACTTAGTATATTGAAGAAGGAGGAGTTCAGAGTGATAGAAATTGAAAAGCCGACCATAGTTTGCGAATTATCTGAAGAAGATCCTTGCTACGGAAAGTTCATCGTTGAACCTCTCGAGCGTGGATATGGAAACACCCTGGGCAACAGCCTCAGAAGAATTCTCCTCAGCTCTCTTCCCGGAGCTGCAGTAACATCTGTAAGGATCGATGGAGTGCTCCATGAGTTCTCCACCATCCCCGGTGTAAAGGAGGATGTAACAGAGATCATCCTTAACCTGAAAAAGCTTGCCATCTCCCTTAAGGGAGAGGACCAGAAGCGCGCTATCATCAACGCGCAGGGCCCCATGGAGCTGACCGCAGGCGACATCATTGCTGACAGCAGTCTGGAGATCCACAATCCGGAGCTCCACATTGCCAGCCTTGAAGCAGGCGCCAGCCTCGTGATGGAGATCAACATCTCCACCGGCAGAGGCTATGTTCCAGCGGATCAGAACAAGGACGAAAATACTCCTATAGCAGTCATTCCCGTAGACAGCATCTACACACCGGTTCGCAAGGTGAACTACACCGTTGAGAACACCCGTGTTGGTCAGGTGACCGACTACGAAAGACTGGTTCTGGAAGTATGGACCGACGGCAGCATTCCTCCCGATGAAGGCGTATCCATCGGTGCGAAGATCATGCAGGAGCACCTGCAGCTCTTCGTAGACCTGACAGAGGCCGCCTCCGGCATGGATATCATGATCGAGAAGGAAGAAGATCAGAAGGGCAAGGCTCTTGAGATGAGCATTGAAGAACTGGAACTTTCCGTTCGTTCTTTCAACTGCCTCAAGCGTGCTTCTATCAACACCGTTGAGGAGCTTACCAAGAAGACCGAAGAAGAAATGATGAAGGTCCGCAACCTCGGTAAGAAGTCTCTCGACGAAGTAAAGCACAAACTAGAAGAATTAGGACTGAGCTTAAAGCCCAGTGACGAATAGGAAAGGAGTTAGTTCCAATGCCAGGATACAGAAAGCTGGGCGTTAAGACCGCTCACAGAAAATCCATGCTGAGAAATCTGGTTACAGATCTGTTCCGCTATGGCCGCATTCAGACCACCGACTGCAGAGCAAAGGAAACCAGAAGAGAAGCTGAGAAGCTGATCACTCTCGCAAAGAGAAACGACCTGCACGCAAAGAGGCAGGCAATGGCATACATCAAGGACGAGGATGTTGTAAAGAAGCTGTTCGATGAGATCGCTCCCAAGTATGAGGAGAGACACGGCGGCTACACCAGGATCCTGAAGCTTGGCCCCCGTCAGGGAGACGTAGCTGAAGCAGTATTCCTTGAGCTTGTATAATCTGCGAGATTATCTGCAAAAGATGCTTAAGACCCCGGAGCAAAGGCTTCGGGGTCTTTTATATTTGTGATATAATAGTCGCGGCGCTGAACTGCCGGAACAAAGTCTTAGGGATAAAGGCCTTGTCACAGAGGCTCATGTAGGCTAAAATCAGTATGAAAAGGAGGACATGACCATGGAAAGAGTTGTTCAGTTTTTAAAAGATGCCAAGGTTTATTATCTTGCAACAGTTGAGGGTGATCAGCCCCGCGTAAGGCCTTTTGGCACAGCGCATGTGTTCGAGGGAAAGCTCTACATCCAGACAGGCAAGGTAAAGGATGTTTCAAAGCAGCTTCACGCAAATCCCAAAGCCGAGATCTGCGCCTTTATGGATGGCAAGTGGCTGAGAGTCGCAGGCGAGCTGATAGCAGATGAGAGGATAGAGGCCAAGAAGTCCATGCTGGATGCATATCCATCCCTAAGAGGCAGGTATTCCGAGGACGACGGAAACACCGAGGTCTTCTATTTCAAGGATGCCACCGCCACCTTCAGCTCATTTACCGCTGAGCCGGAAGTCATAAAGTTTTAATAATTGAGGTTTTTTAAGGAGACAGTTTTGAAGACCGTAATACTCAACGGCAGCCCCAGAAAGAACTGGAACACTGCAATGATACTTAAAGAGGCGCAGAAAGGCGCAGAGGCAGCCGGAGACGAGGTCCTCTATGTGGATCTGTACGATCTGAGCTTTACCGGCTGCAGAAGCTGCCTGGCCTGCAAGCGCGCAGGAATAGAAGAGCCCTGCAAGTGCTACTGGAAGGATGAATTCAGCCCCGTGCTGGAGGAGATCTACAAGGCCGACCATCTGATCCTCGGTTCGCCCATATACTTCGGAGACCCCACAGGAGTGCTCAGAGAGGCTCTGGAGCGCATCGTATTTCCGGCTCTCAGCTACAACGATTACAGCAGCACCTTCAAGGGCAAGGTGGATGTTTCAGTATTTCTGACCATGAATGCCCCTGAGCAGTACTATGAGCAGGGCTACAAGGCGAAGATGGAGAACTATTTTGCTTCCTTTGGAAAGCTGAATGGCAAGATAAAGCTCTATCCCGTCTGCAACACCCTTCAGGTAAATGACTATTCCAAGTACGAGATGAAGGGCTTCAGCGAGGAGAAGAAGAAGCTCAGCAGAGAGCAGCAGTTCCCCAAGGATCTGGAGCTGGCTTATAAGGTAGGCGCCCGGAAACTGTAAGCGGAGTTCCTGTAAAAGCAGATTGAATAAAGAAAACTATCAAAAACTGAATTCTGTGTTTATCCTTGCCATATTTGCTTTGCTTGCGGCAGGGTTTATTTGTGCGCTCTTTTTCCCGAAGCTCATCAATGAGTATGAAAACCGCTATGCCGAACGATTCAATGCCTTCACTCTGAAAAGCTTTATGGATGGCAGCTTTCAGGATCAGACAGAAAAAGCGCTGGGTGACCCTCTTGCCGTACTGGCGGCTAATACGGGTATAATAGAAGCATCTCTTTATTTCCCGCTGGCGGTGATATGCATGTTCCCTGTGGGGAAGCTTTTCAGAAAGCTGGAGGACAGCGCCATGGGCGTTGCGCTTCTTAACAGCTGGCATGTGCTGCTTCTGATCCTCTGCAGCATATATCTCATCAGCAACAGCTATAATCCCTTTATCTATTTTAGATTCTAGAAGTATCAATCGTTAATCGTCAATAGGCGATGAATAATGATGTCATATACTGAAATGAAGCTTTCAGGCAGGAGAAAGCTTCATTTGTTTTTGTGCAGTCCGATTTCTTCGTTAAATAAATAATTATTTTGAATCGATTAAAAAATGTATTGCAAATATAGCTTTATTGGTGCATAATATCGTTGTTTTATTGAATCGGTTAAAAAAATCCGGAGGCATCGCTTTATGAATAAGGATCTGGACAAGAAGGGCAATCTGAAGCCGCTGGCGCTTTTCCTGAGCGGCGGAGCGCTGTTTTCCATGCATTTCGGCGCATCCAGCATGGTGTGGCCCATGAACTGGGGCAAGGAGAGCGGAAGTGCTTTGCTGCCTGCTTTTCTTGGGGCATTCATCACTTCTCTGTTTCTGGTGGTCGTTGGCTACATAGCGCTGGCCAGAGGCAACGCCACCTACAGCCAGCTCACTAACCGCATCACGGGGAAGAAGTTCGGCATCTTCTACGCCTGCGTCACCATCGCAATGAACGGTCCCTTCTACGTGATCCCCCGTATGAGCGCTGCAGCCTGGGATTCTGCAGTACAGGCTTTCGGGCTGGATGTTCAGAGCCGCATACCGCTTATCATTTTCACCATCGTCTTCTATATAATAACCTATTTCTTCCTGGTGAGCCCCGGCAAGGCCATGGACCGCATATCTGCAATACTGTTCCCTGTACTGCTGATCATTGTTGTGGCTGTAGTAGGTAAAGGGCTTCTGAACCCTCTCGGCGAGATCGGCTCCAAGCAGTATGAAGGTTCTGCCTTTGCCTATGGCTTTACCAGTGGATATGCCACCGGCGAGATACTGTGCGCCCTGATATTCGGTGCCGTTATCATCAACAGCCTGAAGCACAAGGGCGTAAGCGAAGAAAAGATAACATCCAACATGATCAGGGTAGGCATTGCAGGCGTTGCCATGCTTACGGTAACCCATTTCTGCCATATGGTGATAGGCGCGACATCCGCCTCCACCTTCCCAAGCCTCAGCTATACTGCTCTTTATACCGCCGTGGCCACAGCTCAGTACGGAAAGCTGGGCGGCATGCTCTTCTGCATTGCGCTGTTTATGGCAGCTCTTACCACCGCTATAGGAATGTCCTCCGGCTGCGCTGAATTCTTCGTCGATGTGACCGGAGGGAAGTTCAGCTACAAGCAGGTATCTCTGGCTATCGTGATCCTCAGCATCTTCTTCGGAAGCCTTGGTCTTACCAACATCCTTTCCATACTCGGACCCATACTGGACGGCGTATATCCTGCGGTAATAGTTCTGGTGCTCTTCTATGGCTTTGCAAAGGACTGCAGCAGCGCAAAAGGCATGAATGGCGCTAAACTGGCGATGTATACAGCTTTTGTCATGGGCATGATGGACATGCTCTGGAAGTATTTCGTGAAGTTCGGCGTGCTGGAGGGACTCTGCAGTATCTACACAAAGCTTCCGCTGGCATCCATCTCACTGGCATGGGTTCCCTGGACCGTCCTGGCCTTCATTATCGGACTTATAACTAAAAAAGAGCGCTGATTCAGTCTCTGATAGATAACAAAATCCCCGGCATTGCGAATGCAGCCGGGGGTTTTGTATTTTGTTGAATTGTTGTTTCTGTGGACTGGGTAGCTCCGCGCCTGCCTGTTATTCCGGGAACATGAGCTCCGGGATGCGAAGGAAGATGGCGGACAGGTCTATCAGGTTTTCTGAGGCTATTCGGACCTGCTCCTTTACGGTTCTGAGTATCTTATCGGTATCAGTTTCGAAATAGCTGTGGCTGAGATACTGCATATAGGTTACGAATTCCTCTGGACTTACCTGACTGTCACCTATATCTACCAGGCGCTTTACCATAAGCGGGAACATGCCAAGATAGCAGGACAGCATATCGAAATCCTTGGGGTCCATGTTCCGGCTGCGGCCCTGGTACCCGCTGGCACCGAAGCTTATGCCGTTGCCCGAGAACCAGAACCTGGGCATCTCGTAAACAGCTTCTGCGAAGACCCTCAGCAACGCTTTGTCCTTCAGAAGGGACAGGTAGGTTGCATCGTAAAAAATAGTTCTGGCGTTGGCATCCTCTGTGAGAGCGCTGTAGCGGCCATCGTCGCTGGCGGCCTTATAGGCTTCCACAAGGAATGCCCTCCACATCAGTGTGGCCAGCTCCATTTTGTCCTTGTAATAATAATAATACAGGGATTTGGGTATGCCTGCCTCATCGCAGATGTCCTTGACTGTAACATCGGCAAAGCCCCGCTCGTAGAAGAGGCGGGTGGCTGTTTCAACAATGTGTTTTCTGGTCTCAAGACCCTTCTTTTTATTGGCCATGGATCTATCCTCCCTGTGATATTAAATAGTATATCATAAACAAAAGGGGAAATCTCGTTTTGACCTGAAAAATATTGACTTGATTCAAAAATTATATATTGTTTGAAAACTGATTAGGGTCTATAATTAATTTATGAATAACTTTATTGCTTTTAATGGAGGAGAAAATGACTCAGAGAGAAATCCAGAAAATCATAAACGATGTCGGTCATATCCGCATCAGTGCTTCCAAGGAAGAGAAGTGGACTGCCGAGTATCTGGCCGAGACCGCCAGAAAGCTCGGAGCAGAAGCAAGAGTAGAGGCTTTTGATGTTCCCGTAACCACGATCAACAGCGCAAAGCTTATCGCAGACGGCAAAGAAGTGCCCTGCAAGGGTTATGAGCTCTGCGGCAGCGGAGAGATCGAGGCTCCCCTCTGCTATATCAGCGAGTTCGATCCCATCTCCCTCAGCAAGGTCAATGGAAAGATCGTTCTCATCGACGGCGGCATCAAGACTTTTGACTATCACGACATGCTGGACGCCGGCGCTGTAGGCTTCATCACCTATGATGGCGACGTAAAGTGGAGAGACAACGATATCGACCTCAGAGAGCTCAGAGACTATGTATGCAAAGGCCGCAGAGTTCTGGGCGTAAACATCAACGCAAAGGACGCTGTAAAGCTGGTAAAGAACATGCCTATGACTGTAAAGATCGCTATCGATCAGACCGAGGGCATGGGCAAGTCCTGGAATACCGTTGCTGAGATCCCAGGTGAGTGCGACGAGTGGATCACCATGTCCGCACATCTTGACTCCAGACCTCTTGCAAAGGGCGTATGGGACAACCTGACCGGCTGCATTACTCTGCTGAACACCATCGATATGGCCGCTAAGACCGGCAAGCATCACTACGGACTGCGCTGCGTATTCGTAGGCAGCGAGGAAAGAGGTCTGCTGGGCTCCAAGGCTTATGTCAGAGATCATGAGGCCGAGCTGGACAAGATCCTTGTGAATGTAAACGTAGACATGATCGGAAGCATCATGGGCAAGGTAATCTGCGCAGTCAGCGCGGATCAGGCTGCTATCGATTATCTGAAGGGCTTCAGCTTCGACAAGGGCTTCCCCCTCAGAGCTATGCAGAGGGTAATGTCCTCCGACTCCTCCAGCTTTGCTGACAAGGGAGTTCCGGCTTATTCTTTCGGCAAGATGGCTCCCCACAATCAGGCAGTCATTCACAGTCGCTACGATGACGGCAGCACTGTAAGCGCAAAGCAGATCCAGGAAGACGCTAACTTCATCAGCGAATTTACCGTAAAACTATGCGACGCTGCTGTATGCCCCATCTCCAGAAAGATCCCCGACAGCATCAAGAAGCAGCTGGATGAATATTTCTACAGAAAGAGAAAGGAAGATTAATCGTTTATCGCCAATAGACGATAAATAGCTGAACTTCAATCTGAAAGAGCTCCTGTATGGACACGGGAGCTCTTTTTTGGTACAATCATTGCCGGGTTATTGTTGTCTGTGACGGTGATAAGGTATGACTAAAAAAGTATTGGTCGCCATGAGCGGAGGCGTGGACTCCAGCGTGGCTCTGGGGCTCCTGAAGGAGCAGGGTTATGAGTGCTATGGCGCGACAATGCAGCTTTACAGAAATGAAGAGATAGGGCTTCCCGAGGGGGCGCCTGATTCCTGCGGCGTAAACAGCGGACGCAGCTGCTGCAGCTGGGCGGATATGATGGACGCCGCGAGGGTGGCTTTTTCCATGGGCGTGCCACACGAGATCTGGGACTATAGGAAAGAGTTCCGTGAGAAGGTGATGGAGGATTTTGTGAGCGTCTACGAGGCTGGCGGGACGCCAAATCCCTGCATACAGTGCAACCGGACCATGAAATTCGAGAGAATGTGGGCGGAGGCCAAAGCCCGGGGCCTTGATTACCTGGCCACAGGACACTATGCGCGCATCGAATACGATGAAGACGCAGGCCGATGGCTGCTGAAGAAGGCGCTGGACGCTTCAAAGGACCAGAGCTATGTACTCTACATGCTCAGCCAGGAGCAGCTTTCCCATACCCTGTTTCCGCTCGGCAGCTATCACAAGACAGAGACGCGTAGGATAGCGGAGGAACATGGTTTTGTTAATGCGCAGAAGCACGATTCTCAGGATATATGCTTCGTTCCTGACGGCGATTATGCAGCATTCATAGAGCATTTCACCGGAAAAGAGTATCCGCCGGGGGACTTTGTGGATACGGAGGGCAAGGTCCTTGGCCGTCACAAGGGTATAATCCGCTACACCGTCGGACAGCGCAAGGGCCTTGGAATAGCCAGCACGGCGCCGCTTTACGTAGTGGCCATAAGGCCTGAGGAAAATCAGGTGGTGCTGTCCCACGGCGAGGGCCTTTTCGCCAGCCGGGTGATCGCGGATAACATCAATCTGATCTCTGTTCCAAGCATTGAGGGCAGCCTCAGGGCAAAGGCCAGGATACGTTACTATCACAACGAACAGCCCTGCACTATCATGCAGGAGGGGGAGCGGCTGATATTCAGCTTTGATGAACCCCAGCGTGCTCCCACAGTGGGACAGGCTGTCGTGGCTTACGACGGAGATGTAGTGATCGGTGGTGGCACGATATGCAAGGTGGAATAAAAGCCGCAGCAAGAAGGGATAGAAATGAATTCTAAAAAAGCATGCTTATAGGTGCCCCTCTGACTGGCGCTGTAATAGAAGGCGCTGGATGGCTGCCTGCATCGCTGCTGCTCATGGCTATATCGGTCTTCGGCTTTGTATGCATTCTCGCCACAAGCAGAAAAATGTATCAGAACAGATAAAATATATAAAAACCCCGGCGGCTTCTGAGGCTGCCGGGGTTTTCAGCTGCATGAATATTAAAATGTTATGGGATTGGTGACCCTGTTGAGCACGGCTACGGTGCTGAGGGCTATCATCTCGAAGGTGTTCTGGGAGATGATGATCTTTGCGGAGCTGAGGTCGTTCTTCATCTCAAGTCCGAAGGCTCCCATGCCGGGCTGAGACTTTCTGAGTTCGTATCTGGCATCCTCCAGCTCGCCGCAGGCCAGAGCTCCGGCGATAACAGTGTTCAGATGGGCCGGTGAGATATTGAAGCCTTCAAGAGCACTGCCGGAGAACTCCTCCGGGAAGCCAGCCATGGGGTTTTTGCTGTCTCTTTCGGCCTTCGGGGGCATGTACTGCACCACGGTGCCCTGCATTCCGCCCATCAGCTGGAATACAGAGGCCAGGTCAAATCCGCCCAGGCAGCCGGTGGCCAGATAGACCTTGGCGCCGCGCTCAAGG
>JAFRWH010000108.1 GCA_017438085.1 Bacillota bacterium | reverse complement strand
AAGGAGCATAGACAGAAGACGGACACTTCGAAGGAAGCTGACGCAGCCACAAAGGAAGCAGACCGCAAAAAACAGATAGAGCTGGATAAAATCAGGCAGCAGGAGATAGCGCCCATAGCCACTGCATCTTCCAGCCTCCGCGATAATACACGCTTTTCCAAAAGCCTTTACGGAATGGAGCCGCCCAGGACCGGTCTCAGGCCCTTTGGCATTAACGGAAACCGCGAAAGGGATATCCAGTACAACAGCAGGCAGCGCAATTTTACTGGTGAATTCAAATTCGCCCACAGATTTACCACGATCACCAGCGATGATTTCGGCGCACTGGCCTATTTTAATACCAAGGATGTAATGAAGGTGACCGAGACCATGGCCCAGCCGAATCACGGCGGAGCTGACGGTGTAAAAATGGTTGAGGAGAACATTCTCGACGCCCGGAGAAATGTCCATACAGCCTTTCAAATCTTAAAAATAATCAGCGGTATGACGAGATGGTCTATTCCATCCGCGACGGCGTAAAAAACGCCATCGACATGTTCACAAACAAGCCCTTCCCAGGCGGCAAGTTTACCGAAGCCCAAAAGACAGCAATGACCATGGGTGCAGATCTTTCAAACTTCATGGATAAGGTCAAAACAGATGAATACCTGTATCCGGTAGTAACCAGGGAGATAGGCGGAGAAAAGGTATGGAACGAACATCAGGATGCGCTGAAGGGCTTCAAGGCCTTCCAGGAGTTGGATAAGAAGCGTACAGAGGCCAAGATGAGCCTGATAGAGTCCCAGTACAAGGTGACAGGCAAGCTTTCAGATTTCGATAAGAAGCATCTGATGATGGATATCATCAAGGCGGACATGGCTGAAAAGATCATGACCGGGGAACTTGCCCAGGGAAATACGAAGTTCACTAAAATGCTGCCGGACAATGAGTGGAATCTGACTGTTATGGCGGAGGAACTGATAGATAAGGAGTCCAAGCTCGATCCCAAGCTTGAAGGCGCGGATCTGGTCAAGACTCTGGAAAAGCATGATTACAGCAGGACCATCGTCGACCTGGCTGATAAAATGTCAGCTAAAAATGACGGCATAAAACCGGATGCCAATACCCTGAACAAGCAGCAGGAAATAAATCCCATGCAGCCAAGCGTCTGATCTCTGATGCTGCCTGCCTGATAAAACAGGCAGGCAGTTTTTTATTTTGTCGTTATACTCCATGCTGCCGTAATGCTTTTCAATATGATATACTATGTAGTAATGTGTTCATAAACCTGAGCGCAGCAGGTCCACATAAATTAAGAAGGAGATAATTATGGATGAACAGGTCAATGTGAAAGCCCTCGACAGATATCTTTCGAAGCTGGATGTCTGGGCTATGGCCTTCGGCTGCATGGTCGGCTGGGGCGCCTTTGTAATGCCCGGAACAACCTTCCTTCCCGTGGCGGGACCTCTTGGCACAGCCATCGCCATGGTCCTGGGAGTTCTGGTAATGCTTGTCATAGAAGCCTGCACCGCATGGCTCATGAACCGCAGTCCCCGCACCGGCGGCATCTACTCCTACACCAAGGAAGCCTTCGGCAGGGACCACGCATTTCTCTGCGCCTGGTTTTTAGCCCTCTCCTATCTGACCGTCGTCTTTCTCAACGGCAGCGCTCTGTTTGTGGTCATCCGCACACTTCTCGGTGACAGCATACAGACCGGCTTTCACTATACCGTGGCAGGCAGCGAGATCTATCTAAGGGAGGTAGGGACCTCGGTCCTTGCCCTTTCAGTTGTAGGTCTTCTTTTTGTCGTAGCCAAGCCCATGCTGCAAAAGCTCCACACTGCCCTTTCGGTGATCCTTTTCACAGGCGTTGCCCTTTGCACCGTCATCAGCTTTCCCAAAGCCCTTGCCAGCGGCCAGATCCTAAGCTTCGGCACTCAAAACGTAAACAAAGGCTTTGCGATATTCAGCCTTATGATACTGGCCCCCTGGGCCTTCGTGGGCTTTGAGATCACATCATTCGAAACCGCTCACTTCAGGTTTCCATCAAAAAAGTCCGGTTCCATACTTCTAATATCGATCCTTATGGCCGGCTTTGCTTACATTTCGATGGCCTTCATGAGCATATCCGTACTGCCTGATGGCTGCAGCTCCTGGCAGGAATACATCTCAAGGCTCAGCAGCTTAAGCGGAGTGGAATCCGTACCCACCTTCTACGCTGCGAAGGCCATCATGGGACAGGGCGGACTGGTGGTCATAAGCATCACCGCGGTTTCCGCCATACTCACAGGCATCATAGGCGCCTACAGGGCCCTTGTAAGGGTGCTCTCCACCATGGCTGAGGACAAGATCCTGTCCGGCAGGTTCTCCAGAACCACCTACAGCATACTTTTTGTCATGGCCCTTTCCATACTGATCTCCCTACTGGGGAGGAACACTCTGATATGGTTCGTGGACCTTACCTCCTTTGGCGCCATCACCGCCTACGGCTACACCTGCGCGGCGGCAATCAAAGCCGCAAGAGCGGAGAGCAACCGCAGGATAATGTTCCTCGGCATTCTCGGAACTATCATCTCCATAGCCTTTGTACTGGTCCAGCTTATACCAAAGCTTGCAGCGCTGGATGCTATGGGAAGCGAGGCCTTCCTGCTCCTTTCCCTCTGGTGCCTTCTTGGCTTTGTGTTTTACTGGGGTACCATTCAGAGGAGCCCGCTGACTGAATACAGCGGCATTTCCACTTCAGGCATAGTGCTGTTCTCCCTGCTGGTCTATTCAGCCCTCATGTGGCTGGCAAAGCAGCTGGCTGTCAAGGCGACCATGGACGATGCCAGGCGCTTTCTTGGCTGGGGCACGGCAGTTCTGCTGCTGATAATCTTCACAGGCCTTATGGTAATGCTCTACATACAGAACGTGGTCAGGAAAAAGCACGAAGCCTCCGAAAGAGAAAAGATAAGGGCTGTGGAAAGCAGTCTGGCCAAGAGCCAGTTCCTTTTCAACATGTCCCACGACATACGCACTCCAATGAACGCCATAATGGGCTATACTGGTCTCGCAAAAAAAGAGGAATCGCCTGAGACCGTAAAGGAATATCTGAACAAGATAGAGATATCCGGAAGGCACCTTCTGGAGCTTATTAACGACATTCTGGAGATGAGCCGCATAGAAAGCGGCAAGACCGAGATCCACTACGAGCCGGAGGATATCTGCAGGATATTCGAGGATGTAGGGGATATGTTCGCCGACCAGATGCGGCAGAAAGGTCTTGAGTTTGCCGTTCACGACACCCAGGTGCAGCACCGCTATGTATGGTGCGATAAAGGCAATCTCAACCGCATACTTCTGAATGTCATAAGCAATGCATACAAATTCACCCCTGCAGGTGGCTCGATCTCTGCCACACTGTTTGAAACGGCTGGCGACAACGCAGAAGAATACAGCACTTACGAAATACAGATACAGGACAGCGGAATAGGCATGTCCAGAGAATTCGTGGACAAGATGTTCACCGCTTTTGAACGTGAGCGCAACTCCACAGACAGCGGCGTAGAAGGCACTGGTCTTGGACTTGCGATCACCAAAAACCTGGTAGATCTGATGGGCGGAACCATAGACGTACTGACATCTCCCGGCAGCGGCACTCAGATGATGCTCAGATTCAAGCTGCGTCTGGCCTCCGAAGAAGATGTGAAGAACAGTTCTGAAGATCAGACAGCAATTGAGAGCATAGACTTCAGCGGGAAGCGTCTGCTGCTTGTGGAAGACAATCAGATCAACATGGAAATCGCAAGTATGATACTGAGTCAGCAGGGCTTTATTGTGGAGACTGCAGAGAACGGAAAGATCGCTGTTGACATGGTTGCAGGTTCCGTCCCCGGCTACTACGATGCGGTACTGATGGACATTCAGATGCCTGTGATGGACGGCTACAGCGCCGCAAAAGCCATCAGAGCCCTTGATAATAAAGAACTTGCAGCTGTTCCCATCCTTGCCATGACAGCTAATGCATTTAAAGAAGACGTCCAGGCTTCCCTGGACGCCGGAATGCAGGCTCATATAGCCAAACCGATAGATGTTAAACAATTGATGGAAGAGCTCCGCAAGGTGCTCGGCTGATATAACTGACGAAAACGCAGGACTTTCAGATCACCAGAGTCCAAGCACTTTCCACCAGAGCATGCCGAGGCCACCCCAGATTATTATATCCACCAGGGAAATAATAAAACCGGTTACCCACCACTTGCTCTGGCCTACATATCCGCCGCCGAAAAACACCGGCGCCGGTATAAGGAAAAAAGCGGCCCCTATAGCTACGCTTATCATAAGATTGATCCATTTTTTATTCTTCATCGTATCCACTTTCCACATACAGCAGTTCTTCGGATCCTGTATGGAAGACAACGTTCTTAACAGAGCCGTCTTCCATCGCAAGTTCTGCCCTGAGCAGGGAATCTCTGTTGTATCCGTCTTCGTATTTAAGATTTCTGACCCAGCCGTCGCGGCAGTAAAGTCCATCGGTATAGACCACCCGGTCTTCCTCATCAGCGTTCTTATCAGCAAAGTAAGGAGCTTCATCGAACTCTCTGCCATTGATCATGATGCGTGCTTTGTCGTCCGCGAAGCTCAGAATTATATCGGCATAGATACCGGCTCCGCGGAAATCCGAATAAGTAAGATTGTTAGTCCAGTAATAGGGTTCTTCCCTCTCCTGCACACCGCCGGCAAAGTCCGGAGCCTGTGCGTTTTTTGCATCTTCCCAGAGCCTGCGGTAGCTGTATCCTTCCGGAACTGCGCTTATGCTGCAGCCCTCAGGAAAGCTCGGCTTTTCTTCCTCCGCTGAGTAATAGTCCGGAGCTATGCTGCCTTCAAATACTGCAGTCTTAAGGTTCTTGCAACCACCGAAGGCTCTTGAACCTATGCTTCTGACATTGGATCCGAAACGCACATCCGTGAGCTCTGCGCAGCCCCAGAAGGCATCTTCACCCACATAATACACACTGTCAGGTATCAGAATGCTT
>JAFRWH010000107.1 GCA_017438085.1 Bacillota bacterium | reverse complement strand
GACAAATATCGTCCACACACCTATCGGCAAGGTATCTTTCGGTCCCGAAAAGCTCCAGGAGAACTACAATGCGCTGGTAGACGCCATCGTTAAGGCTAAGCCGGCTGCAGCAAAGGGTCAGTATATCAGATCCTCCACAGTTGCCTGCACCATGGGCCCCGGAATCAAGATCAATCCGACCAAGCTTGTTTAATCAGGCAAAACAACAAAGCGAATATGAGACTGTAGACAGCAGGTGGGCTTAAAGCCCTTAATATCCCGCCGAGGCCCATGATTATATAAAATCAAAGCCTTTTCAGTCGCTGCCGAAAAGGCTTTCTTATACAGAAAGCCGGAAAGGAGAAAGATGTCAGTAGAAAGCATTAAGGCAAAATCTGCTATCGTTGACGAGATCAAAGAAAAGCTGGAGAAAGCCCAGTCCCTGGTAGTTATCGACTACATGGGAACTACTGTAGAGCAGGCCACTGCCATGAGAGCTAAGCTCCGTGAGGCCGGCGTTGACTATACAGTATACAAGAACACCCTGATGGCAAGAGCCATCGAAGGTACCAAGTTCGAAGGTATCAAGGACGTTCTGAGCGGCCCCAGCGCTTTCGCCATCAGCTATGACGATGCAGTAGCACCCGCAAGAGTACTTAAGGGAGCTATAAAGGATACCGGCAAGATGGCATTCAAGGCCGGTGTTGTAGAGGGTGTCCTCTACGATGATAAGGGAATCGAAGCACTTGCAGACATTCCTTCAAGAGACGAACTCATTGCCAAGTTCATGGGCAGCATTCAGAGCCCCGTTGGCAAGTTTGTACGCACACTGCAGGCTATTGCAGACGCTCAGGGAGCTCCCGCAGGCGAAGCAGCTGCAGAATAATTCCAGATTTCATCTAAGTTTCATTTAAACAGGAGAAATAAAAAATGACTAAAGAACAGATTATTGAAGCTATCAAGAGCATGACCGTTCTTGAGCTCAACGAGCTCGTAAAGGCTTGCGAAGAAGAGTTTGGCGTTTCCGCAGCAGCTCCCGTAGCAGTAGCAGCAGCTGGCGCAGCCGCAGCAGCAGAAGAAGTTAAGGACGAATTCAATGTAATCCTTGCTGAAGTAGGCGCAGAGAAGATCAAGGTCATCAAGGTCGTAAGAGAACTGACCGGACTTGGTCTGAAGGAAGCTAAGGAACTGGTAGACAAGGCTCCCAGCACCGTTAAGGAAGCTTGCCCGACAGCAGAAGCTAACGACATCAAGGCTAAGCTTGAAGAAGTTGGCGCAAAGGTTGAACTCAAGTAGTTTGAACTTTCAATTTTAATACCAAAGGGTTGCCCAAATACCGGGGCAGCCCTTTTGGTGCTTATATTTTGTCTACAGCAAACAAGGAGGGAAAACAATGCCCCAACCAGAAAAAATAGGCAAGAGAACACGTATGAGCTACAGCAAGATCGATGCTGTACTGCCCATGCCCAACCTTCTGGCTATACAGAAGGACTCCTATGATTGGTTCATAAAGGAAGGACTTGCCGAGGTTTTCGAAGACATATCCCCCATCAGGGATTACGCAGACAATCTTGCTTTGGAATTCGTCGGACATTCCATCTCCAAGGAGACCAAATACGACCAGGAAGAGTGCAAGAACAGAGACGCCACATATGCGGCTCCTCTTAAAGTACGCGTTCGTCTGATCAATCAGGAGACCGGCGCGGTCCAGGAGCAGGAAGTATTCATGGGAGACTTCCCCATAATGACCGAAAAGGGAACCTTTATCTACAACGGTGCCGAACGTGTAGTCGTCACCCAGCTGGTAAGATCCCCAGGACCCTACTTCTCCGTAACCACCGACAAATCCAATAATAAGCTCTTTTCTTCTCAGATCATTCCCAACAGAGGCGCATGGCTCGAGTACGAGACCGATGCCGGCCTCAGCCTTTCCGTGCGTGTAGACCGCACAAGGAAGCAGTCCATAACCTGCATCCTCAGGGCTCTCGCTTACAGAAGCGTAGAGGAGAAGGTGGAAGCTGAGAGAAGAAAGAACCCCAATATTACAGAAGAGGCGCTTAAGAAGAAGGTGCGCCGCTATGGCGAATACAAGACCGCCACAGCTGCAACTCTTTATGAAGGCACCAACGCTGAGATCCTTGAAATCTTCGGCTCTGACGAAAGGCTGGGCTCCTCCTTCGAGAAGGATCCTTCCAACAATTTCGAGCAGGGTCTTAAGGAAATATACAAAAAGCTCCGCCCCGGCGAGCCTGCCACCTTTGAAAGCGCTTACGATCTGATCGAGGCTCTGTTCTTCGACGCCAAGAGATACGATCTTGCCAAGGTGGGCCGCTACAAGTACAACAAGAAGCTGGGCCTCAGAAACAGACTCATCGGCTGCACGCTTGCAGAGGATGTTTTCGTTCCCGAGACCGGAGAACTGCTCTACGAAGCAGGCCGCTTCTGCGGAAAGGAAGAGGCTGAAGCCATCGAGAACTGCGGCGCAGAGTACGTTTATGTATTCAGCAAGGTGCACGAGGACCAGAAGGTAAAGGTCATCGGCAATAACTTTGTTGCGCTGGCAGATTACATAGAGCTGGATCCTTCCCAGTACAAGCTGCCCGACAAGGTATTCTATCCCGCTCTCAGAGGCGTTCTGGAAGAGTACTATGCCGAGCATCCCAAGATGGATGGCCTGAGCAGCGAGAAGCAGGCGGAGGAGGACCAGAGATTCGCAGAATTCCTCTATTCCAAGAGAAGCGTTCTCTCCCCCAAGCATCTAATCTTTGACGATGTTATCGCTTCCGTCAGCTACTTCCTCGGCCTTACCGAAGGCATCGGCCAGACCGATGATATCGACCACCTGGGAAGCAGAAGACTCAGGACCGTGGGCGAACTGCTGCAGAATCGGTTCCGCATCGGTCTTGCGAGAATGGAAAGAGTCGTAAAGGAAAGAATGACCATTCAGGACATCGCAGACTCTTCCCCTCAGAACCTTATAAATATCCGTCCCGTAACTGCGGCTATCAAGGAATTCTTCGGATCATCACAGCTGTCTCAGTTCAT
>JAFRWH010000106.1 GCA_017438085.1 Bacillota bacterium | reverse complement strand
TGTTTCCTCGGAAAAAGCTCCCGAACCGGAAGGAGCCTGCACGGTATTCACGGCGAAAAACCGCGAAGGCCATGTGCTGGTGGGAAGAAACTACGATTTTAAGCACGATCTTTCCGTCGTAATGGTAAAAAACAGCGTCCCCGGACAGACTAAGAGCTTTGGCATGGCCAACGCCCGCTTCCTGGACTTCGCACCGGGCCAGCTTTCAGACGGAATCACGGATGTGAGCAGGGCGGTGCTCTTCCCCTATCTGTGCGTGGATGGAATGAACGAAAAGGGTGTTTTCGTGTCTGTCCTGGTGGTTCCCGGAAAGGGGACCATGCAGAGCAGGGGACGAAAAAAGACCCTGAATACTTTGGCCATGCGCACAGTCCTTGATAAAACGGAGAACATGCAGGAGGCGCTGGATGTTTTTCTGTCACAGGACCTTCAGATTGACAGCAGAGTCAGGGATTTTCACTTCATGTTTGCAGACAGCAGCGGCAGAAGCGCCGTGCTGGAGTATCTGGACGGTGAACCTGTCATCTCATATACGCCTCTGGTGACCAACTTCCGTCTGAATCCCAAAAGGCCCGATAAGGGCGAGGGCATGGACCGGTACAGGATAGTTAAGGATCTTTTTGAATATCACGACGGTCTTCTGGAACGGAAGGACATGATGGATATACTGCGGCTGGTGAGCCAGCCATCGGGGCGAAAAAGGCGCAGCGACACCCTCTGGTCTGCGGTCTACGACCTGACTGCGGGAGAGTTGGACCTGGCTGTGGGGCACAGATACGATGCGGTGCAGCATTACAGCCTCAGGGACTGATGCGCAGACATATTACCCAAGCAAAAAAGACAGGGCATTAAAGCCCTGTCTTTTAAATGTGGTTTTTAAGCAGTGTGTGTCTTCTTTCCTACGATGGCAAACATGACCATGCCTATTGCGGAAAAAACTATTACCATCAGCAGGCAGGGAATGTAGCTTCCCGCCTTGTCGCTTATGGTTCCGAAAAGGGTGGTGAACAGCGCATAAAATATGGTCTGCACCATTGTCGCATTGGCGAATACCTCTGCAAAACGTTCCTTTGCCACGCCCTGGATCAGTATGGGCAGTCCCACAGTGTTCAGGGAGAATGCAGCTGCATAGATGCAGGTTCCTGCAATGATGGCGATCTTTGAACCGGAGAAAAATACCATGATCAGACAAGCTGCGATATTCATTGCAAGATATCCCACGCTGGTCCTGACATATCCCAGTCTGTCAGCAATAAATCCGAATACCAGCTTCCAGACTGAGTTGAAAATGCTCTGGAAGGACACCAGCGTCGCGCCGAAGCTGAGGGTGTAGCCCAGGCTGATGGCAAAGGACGAGAAGTGAGTGTTCATGCCGGTGGCACCGGAGATAGCTACAGGCAGAGTCGTAAGAATGGCCAGGATAATGAAGGGAACGACAGTCTTCTCTGCAGTCTCACTCTTTTTCTTTGCGGCGTAAGCGTTCTGATCGGACTCATTGAGCCTGATGCTGAAGCATGTGGGAATAGCCAGAACACCTATAAGCAGGGCCAGCAGTCTGAATGCCATCGCATAGCCGTAAGCTTCGATGACGCGGCCGAGTATCGGGTTCATTATGGCAGCCACGATGCCGGACAGGGCCATGGCTATGCCCAGCTTGGATCCGCTCTTCTCTCCATACCAGCTTCTGAGCACCATTGATATCGTAAGGCTCTTGAAGCAGATGTCGCCTGCGCCCATGAATACTGCAATTACGTAGAATACAGGCAGCTGCCTGGCGAAGGAAAGGGCAATAAAGCCCAGCACTACTATCGTAGATCCGCAGCCCATTACCAGGTTGATAGGTATTTTTTTGATCAGTCTTGCAACGATCTGCGCGGAAAAGGCAGAGGAAAGGCTGATTATTGTTGATATTGCTGCTATCTGGCCTCTGCCTGTTCCCAGAGCCTGAGCGATGGGGGTGTAAAACAGGCCTATGCAGTTGCTCACCATGCCTATGCTGCAGCCTATGCAGATACAGCACTTGATAAGTATCGTAAGTTGCTTCTTTTTAAGATCGTCCATTTTCAATCCTATGAATATTGCTCTGCCAGCTTCCGGGCTACATATACGCCGGAGGCGCTGGCCTGAGACAGGGAATGTGTAACGCCGGAGCCGTCGCCAAGTACGTAAAGACCGGGAAGAACTGTCTCAAGATCGTTATTTAGTTCAACTGTGGAATTGTAGAATTTTACCTCAACGCCGTAGAGCAGAGTATCTTCGTTTGCAGTGCCCGGCGCTATCTTGTCCAGCTGGTATACCATTTCGATGATATCGTCCAGCTGGCGCTTGGGCATCACAAGGCTCAGATCTCCCGGAGTGGCTTTGAGGGTTGGCCTTGTAAAGCATTTGTTCATGCGGCTCTCGTTGGACCTGCGTCCCTTTACCAGGTCTCCGAAACGCTGCAGGAGCACGCCGCCGCCCAGCATGTTGGAAAGACGGGCTATTGATTCGCCGTACTCGTTGCTGTCCTTGAATGGTTCCGTGAAGTGGTTGGAGACCAGCAGCGCAAAGTTGGTGTTCTCGCTCTGCAGGGCCGGATCCGAGTAGCTGTGGCCGTTGACAGTCACTATGCCATTGGTGTTTTCGGTTACGACTTCGCCGTAGGGGTTCATGCAGAAGGTACGGACAAGATCATTGTATTTCTGGGTCTTGTAGACCAGCTTGCTCTCGTAGACCTCATCGGTGATGTGTTTGAATATCTCTGCGGGAAGTTCAACGCGAAGCCCTATGTCCACGCGGTTGGAGCGGGTCTTTATGTTCAGCTTCCTGCACATTTCGGATATCCACTTTGAGCCGGAGCGGCCGGTGGCAAGAACCAGTTTGTCGCAGCTGAATTCCTCGCCCTTTACAGTGACCACTCTGTAGCTGCTATCTTCCTTTCTGCTGATGCTCTCCACATCAGTGCGGAAGCGCATATCTATGCGGTCCTTGCAGTAATCGTAGATGCGGCCGAGTATCTCCACATTTCTGTCAGTGCCGAGATGTCTTACCCTGGCGCTCAGAAGGTGAAGGTCGTTCTGCAGCGCTTTTGTCTTGAGGTCGGAGCTGGCTGTGGAGAAGAGTCTTGCTTCGGAACCGCCGAAGCTGCAGAGCACCTGATCCACGTATTCCATGAGCTCCATGGCCTTTTCGGCGCCGACATACAAATGCAAATCACCACCGAATTCGGTGGTGATATTGTACTTTCCGTCTGAGAGAGTTCCTGCGCCTCCGTAGCCATTCATGATATGGCATGGATTGCAGCGTATGCAGTGATCCACTCTCCCTTCATGAATGGGACATCTGCGCTCGGCTATTGCCGCGCCTCTGTCCAGCATAAGCACTGCTGCATTGTTCTGCCTCCGGGTGAGTTCATAAGCCATGAACACGCCGGAAGCGCCGGCACCAACGATAATGATATCGTAGTGTTTCATTTCAGCTCCTTAGTCTTCTTCAGTCAGCTTGTCGAATTCCTTAACGACTCTGTCGAACTCGGCATCGTCTTCGATGTCGATGAGCTCGAACTCGTCTTCGTTTACTTCCTTGTAGCCGTAGAGATATACGTCATCGCTGTCATCATCGGGGATCAGCGCAATGTATTCCTTGCCGTCCACTTCGAAAATGCCCATGATCTCAGCTTCTACCTCTTCGCCGTTGTCAAACTCAAGGGTAATGAATTCAGCTTCGTCGTCGATGTTCTTCTTTACATCGTCTGCCATTATTATTTCCTCCGTATTGTTCTTCGCAATATGATTATTCAGATTAGTGCGGCCCAAGGCCAGTTGACCATTTATTTTAGCACAGAAGACTATTCTATTTCAATACGCTCTTTGATCATATTTTCGACTTTGTATCTGATAACGGACTGCTTCAGATAGGGGAGGCCGTAGGTCTTTTTGTGCTCGGTGTAATAGCTGCTTCCGGTCTGCTCGAGGAAGAAGTCTCTGAGATCCTTCTTGCTGATCTTTATATTGCTGTTTTCGGCTATAGCCTGAAGTATCAGGGCTTCTCTTGCGTATACTTCAGCCTGCTCTCTGTACTGCTCTCTGAGCTGATCTTCCGTGGTGCTGTAAGCAGCAAGCAGATCCGCAAGAGTAAGTCCGTACTGCTCTGCAGTGCGTGTCTGATCGGCAATGTACTGGTTTACAAAGTAATCTGTCATGGAAGCAGGAACTTCGCTGATCTCGGATGAATCGGAGATCTTCTGGAATGCCATGCTGTAGGTGATATATTCCATCAGCTGGTCCACAGTCTCCCAGCCATAGCCTGCAAAATTGCTGCTTACGAAATCGTCTGTCACTTCTTCAAGATACTGATAGTCGTAAATATAATTGAGAGTGATCTCGAACTGGGCAGCCTTTCCGGCATAAGCGGGATTGTTCTCGTAGGGGTCAGGGAAGGTGACATCGATAGTAAAGGTCTCTCCGGGCATATGACCGAGGATGCCTTCCTCAAATCCGCCGATATACTGTCCGGATCCGATGGTGATCTGCTGGCCGGTCGCGGTGCCGCCTTCGAAGGCAGTGCCATCCATGTAGCCGGTAAAATCGATGTTGCAGGTATCGAACCAGTTTGCAGCTCTGTCTTTGATCTCGCTGGTGAGCGGATAACGTCTGAGCAGGTCTTCCTTGAACTGATCCAGATCTGTCTGAGCGATCTTCAGTGTGCTGTAGTCGCCGAGAGTAACATAGTCAGATGCTTTGAGGTCGAAATATCCGTCCTTGTTAAGGCCCTGGCTGTAGATGGAATCGCTTCCTTCTTCTTCTCCGCAGCCTGCAAGCATGCCGAGGCACATTGCCAGGATGAGCAGTATGGAAACTGTTTTGGTGAGTTTTTTCATGATTGGGGTTCTCCTATTTTTGTTTTTTAAACAACCAAAATAATATACCACAAGAGAGATGCTTTGTGTGAAGAATTTGTAAGTTTTTTTGAAAC
>JAFRWH010000105.1 GCA_017438085.1 Bacillota bacterium | reverse complement strand
CAACTATCTCAGATTCTCCGGGAGCCAGCAGCGCCGTCTTTCTGAAAGCCTTAAGCTCCTGATAAGGCTTTGCAAGCGTGCCTTCAGGAGCGCTGCAGTATAGCTGAATGACTTCCTTGCCCGGATAATTGCCTGTGTTTGTAACAGCTGCATCTATCTTTATCCTGCTGCCTTCAACGCTGCAGATCCCGGGCATCACTTCGAATTTCGTATATGAAAGCCCGTAGCCGAATGGATAAAGAGGCTGGACCCCGAATGTATCAAAGTAACGGTATCCTACATATATGCCCTCGCTGTAATACTCTTCGTTTGTATCGCCGTCATTATGGCTGAAAGTGTCGCTGCCGGGATAGTCAGAATACTTCATAGCCCAGCTGTCAACCAGTTTGCCGGAGGGAACAGCATCACCTGACAGCACATCCGCCAGAGCGTCACCGCCCAGATTGCCCAGCTGCCCCATCAGCAGCACAGCGTTCACGCCCTTTATGGATCTGATCTCCGAAAGGTCCATTACACCGCCTATATTGAGCACTACCACAAGCTTTTCATAGCTTTCTGCAAGCTGTTTCAGCTGATCCAGCTCTTCCTGATAAAGCAGGTAGTCCCCCCTCTTGTTGCTGCGGTCAGCCCCTTCTCCGGACGTCCTGGAAATCACATAAACAGCGGTATCTGCATCAGCTTCCGCTATGAGGTCTTCCGTTATGGGAGCCGGCGCCACCACCTGAAATGGATGCGAAAACATTACAAAAAAGTCGCTGACGCTGTGTTCCTTTGCATAAGCCGGGATCCATTCTCTGTAGTCTTTAAGAGCTTTTTCATGAACTCTGTCCTGAATATCCAGCCAGGCCTTGGAAACTATTATAAAACCGCCGTTTTCCAGCCCCTGCTCTATATTTACATCGCTGCGGGTATTAACATCGCCGGAACCTGTGCCGCCGCGTATTGTATGCCTTGCGCCGCTTCCGAAGAGCGCTATCCTGCTTCCCTTTGCAAGAGGCAGAACTCCGTCATTTTCCAGAAGCACCATGCACTCATCTGCAGCCCTTCTCGACAGCTGCATATTATCTATTTCTCTCTGAGTTATCTCAGGACTCTTAGCCGCATAGATCTTTGCCATTTTTCCCTCCTTAATCAAACATTCTGTTTAAGATCATATCTTTCCGGCGGAAGCTCATCGAAAGCCTCCTCGGCTTCTTTCATGTTGACAGGTCCTACATCCCTGTGTCTGTAACTGTATATTATTTCTCTTGGAGAGGCTCTTTTAGCCAGAACAGCAGTCAGTATCAGTTCGACGTCATCGATATCCATATTCATAAGCGCCTTTACGTCATCTACGATGGTCTGTGTTATGCTGCTGCATATGGCGCTTATGCTCTCTCCGAATTTGGCGATGAAATATATCCTGAGCTTAAGCCCAGCATCTGTCATTTCCATGCGGGTCTCGGCAAGAGATGAAATGCTCCCGAGAAGTATAGCAGTATCCGACTGTGCGCCCCTGTAATTTGCTATCCAGGCCCTTCCTGCCCAAGGTTCAAAGGCATTCTGGATTATCTGATTCAGCAGAGTCCTGTCTAGTATTATGACGCCGTATTTGTTATATATTTTTGAGATCATGTTAGTGCCCCATGGTTAGCTTAACATAATATTTTATACATCTACTCTTTTGCTTATATAGCCCTTTTCATCTTTTTCGACTTTAAGAACGAAGTCAAAAATGTCGGGTTTAACACACATGTCGAAATCCCCCTGCGGGAAGATGTGCTGTCTTTGGGGATCAAAGAACTTTGCGCCCTCACCGAAACGCAGTGCATCTGCTTTCTCAGCTATATCTTCCATTGGCTGTCCGATAAGCAGACTCCTGATATATTCGGCGCAGAGACTGTCCTCAGGCGTAGGCTTTACCCCCGCATTGCCCATGGCGACAAGGGATACCTCCTCAGGACCTTTATCGATTATGTATTTTGCAATGGCAGCTGCGTTTACAAGAGCACCTGTAAGTATCTCGGAAGCCCGTGAAGCATTCACTATGCCCTGGGTGCCGGAGCTTGTGGTATGTATTACTCTGTGTCCTTTTATTGCTTCAGGATCCGTTGTGCTCGGTGAATTCCCGAAATCGAAGCCTTCCAGCTTTGCGCCGCCCCGCTCGCCTATAAGAACAGAAGCGGGATCCCGCTCTCTCCATGCCAGAGCGTCCTCTATAGCTCCAACAGGCCGTATCTCAGAAGCCCCGAATGAACTGAGCCAGCATTCAAGGGTAAAAGCCCGGAACACGTCGATAATGACAGTAAGTCCGCGAGCCTTCTTAGCGCCGTCTATCAGATCATATATATTGATTTTTCCGCTGTAAATCTTCATAAAACAGCTTCCTTTCGTCCGAAAACAGTTGTAGTATATTTTACATCATTTTTCTTATCTTCGCAAAAGCAATGGCCTGCGAAAAAGTGTAATTTTTATGAAATTTATGCTTGCACAGGGCTGACGCTTATGCTATACTACTGAAGTCTGTTTTGGAAATACATCGTCCAAAGGGCGTTAATACTTAGAAATTCAACCCTTCGCGGGTAAAAGAGGAGGTGCACAGGATATGTCTAAAAAGTGCGAAATTTGCGGCAAGGGCCAGGTGTCCGGAAATAACGTTTCCCACTCCAGACGCAGAACCAGAAGAAAGTGGAATGCTAACATTCAGTCTGTAAGAGTAGTTGAGAACGGCACAATTGTTCGTAAGAACGTATGCACTAGCTGCATCAGATCCGGAAAAATTACCCGCGCAATGTAATTATAGCTGTTATCACAGTCACCTGTCCTTCCGACAGGTCAACACAGTACAAAATAGACCGTCGACACAAAGTCAACGGTCTTTTGTTTTGTTATCTAATGATGTACATAAAACGCCTTGTCACAGGCTGAGGCTCAGACTTCGGCCCTTTTAGTTCTCCATTTTCCAGAGATAGTAGACCACGTTGGATCTGGGACATTCGGAGTTTACTTCGTATGTGCCGCTGTAGGAACCCGTCAGCATGCCCTGAGCTTCGGCCCAATTGTAGTCGTCCTGCCACCATGAGCCTTCACCGGTCTCACCGGGCTTACCCATGGCTCTCCAGATAAAGGTCAGAATATGGGAGTTTTTTGCAGCGTGTAGTAGGGCTGAATAAAGTCGGACTTGCGCCGTCGGTGATGCCCTCTTCCACCGCCCAGAGCACCGGCTTGCAGAACCAGTCGCTTTCGGATACATCGTCAAAGGGATTGTCGCTGCTCTCGGGCTCGGGGCAGCCTGCCGCTCTCCATAGGAAGGTCACCACCTGCGCTCTGGTGCAGCTGCGCCCGCCGCCGGGGAGCTGCCTGTATTGGAACCGGCCGAAGAGGATCTTCCCGCACCGGAACCGCCCTCGCCGACCTTTATAAAACATTTGAATTCCAGGTTTCCGTCATAAGGGAGATAAGTATCCACATAGATTCAGCCATTCTCTATCATTGCTTTGATCTCGCGCCGTGTGAAATCGTGCAGGTCAACATCAAGGGCATAGAGCTTTTCCCCATCTTCCCAAAAGCTGTCTGTGACATTTGCATAGTTTCCGAATTCTGCTGCGGGAACTCCATTTATGGTCACACTGCTGATCCCACGGTATTGTGCCCGAGCACTTCTGATGCCTATAATGATAGCAAAATCTCCGGCCTTAGTGATCTTACCGCCTTCCTGATAATGCGTATAATCATATTCGTATGAGGAACTCAGGACAGGTTCTATGCCTACGAACTCGATCCTGAAAGAGTTGTCACCCTCCATCACAGTAATGTCCTCAGGCGTGGGCGCGTCATCTCCTACGTTCAGTTCGGTAGGTACTCCGGTCACCTCTATTTTTAGAGGGTCTGCCGCAAAAGCCGTTGCAGGCATCATCACCGCTATCAGCAGAGCGCACAGCATCAGTAATAAGAAACGTTTTTTCATTGGACAGCTCGCCTCCGTTCAGTGTAAAAAGAAATGCTGAAAAGTGCTCGGGTTTTAAGATCATTCGTGAAGATCAGACTGATCCACAATGCATTTGTACCACGTTTCGGTGGAATTGGCGACAGTCCCATCTCCTTGCCTTATCATGAGCAAGAAGGTTATTTCCACCGCCT
>JAFRWH010000104.1 GCA_017438085.1 Bacillota bacterium | reverse complement strand
TTGGACTGCTCTTCCAGATACTTTTCAGAATCAAAACCACGCTTCATATTGAACTCTCCAATGCACATAAAAATCGGGACTGAATCCCCTGACTGAATTATAACAAAAATAGGGAAAAGGGTCTACTGAATTTTGGCCTACGGGTATGAGTTTTTGCAAGTAATGTGGGTCTGATATTTCCAACCATTTTTTAGCATCGAAGGCTTGATTTGACATGTGAAATATTGTAAACTCTCATATACAAAAGGGAATTTATTGCAAATCTGGTATTTATACCAAGGGGAAAGGAGATCTTATGAACAGGAAAGGATTATGGACGGCGCTGATGGTGCTGTCGCTGGTGACAGCGACTGTAGGCAGCGTATTTGCCGCCGGGAGGACCGCATACGGGGCGGATGAGCCGCTGTTCATCGATGCGGACCGGATGGCCTGGTATTATCCGTATCTGCAGACCGCGGTGAAAAGGGGCATTGCGGAGGGCTACGGAGACGGAAGCTTCAGGCCGTCGAAAACGGTGAGCTATGGCGAATTCATAACCATGGCGGTGCTGCATCAGGAGAGCAGCGCTTATGAGGCCGGAGAATATAAGGGCCTCAGCTCTGCAAAGCACTGGGCGGAAACTTATTACTACAGGGGGCTGGAGCTGGGTTATTTCAATGAGGCGCAGATCTCGCTCAGGCAGTTGGGGCTGGTGATCCCGCGAAAGGACATGGCGCTGATAGCTGCCGGAATGCTTGGGGACAGCTTTGATGACGGGCGAGTGGCGGATTATCCCGATGTGGAGAAGACCAGTCCCTACGAGTACTATATTTCCCTCTGCTCTTCGGCGGGCGTGCTCGAGGGCTACGGAGATGGGAGCTTCAGGCCGGAGGGCTATCTTAAGCGCTGCGAAGCGGTCAAAGTGGTGGTCGCTGCTCTGGATGCAAAGGCAAAACAGGCTGAAGGAAGCGCGGACAGCCATGGGGGCGGGTCAGACTCTTCTGATTCTGCGCCGGACCCTCTTGCGGATATGCTTCCGGTGGACATTATGCCTCAGAACAAGAGGCAGATACTGGAGCAGATGCTGGAAGGACTTCGCTTCGGGCAGGATGAAGGCGGCAGGTATTTCGAGTACGACCAGCCGGATATACCTTCCGAGTATCATCTGCGCGTAAGCTGCAGGATCTTCGGAGCTGAAAAGGATAACTGTCCCGAGCTGTACAAGTGGCAGAACGATTACAGCTACCGTTTTCATCCTGAGAACTACAATGCAGCTGCGCATCATGTAAAAGAGTACGTAGATGCGGATAGCTCATTATTTAATAGTCAATCGCCGATAGACGATAAAAGTCTCAACTTCATTATGCGGATATTCGATGAGGCGGATCTCGAAGAATATGCGAACTTCAGCATATACCTTGATCCCGGCAGGATACTGAGGCTCCATACTGCGGCGAAGCTTGACGGACAGATATGGCAGAATGACGAGCCTCTGCCTGATGGCATGTTCGGCTGGTAGGAGGACTCACATGAAAAATATAATAAGAAAGATGATCATAGCGCTGCTTGTGCTTGGCATGAACGCAGGCAGCCTTCCTTTTGATATGCTCAGGACGACCGGAGCTCTGCCGGTGTATGCGGATGAGCCTGAATCTTCGGGAAATGCCAAGGTGAAAGTTCAGGTAAGAGAGCTCAGGACCGCTGAAGCCTGGGATGAAGCCGCGCTGGATATGTGGCACTACAGCGGTTCTTACTGGATAGTCGGAAGCGGCAGAAACTCCGTAAAAATACTGGACAGGGATATAGACAGACTTGAAGACAGCCTGGATGCCCTCGGTCTTAGCATTGAGCTGAGCGTAAAACTCCCGCAGGCTGTGGAAAAAGCGATGGATGAAGGCCTTTTAGAGAGCTGGACCCTTATGGGCGCAGGAAGGCCGCTCTCGGCTATCGCAGATCCCGCCAGCCTTGACAGAAGCAAGGCAGAGATAAGCGGCAGCTCCGGAAACAGGAGCCTGAGTTTTTCGCTTACGCCTCGCTTTACCCTCAGTCAGTACGACTACGACTATTTTATTGATGATCTGAACAGCTCAATAAGGCTTATCGATTCAAACTATGGATATAATCTCTATTCGATCTTCGGAAATGGCAAAAATGCGGCTGAGGGCTATGGCAGCTTCAGTCAGAATGACCCGTTTAAAGTGAAGAAGCCCTATATCCATCCGTCCCAGATAGCGGATGCTGATGGTCATTTTGCCGCCGGCGGCCAGATAATGATAGGGGAGAAAAGCTTTGCAAGCGATGGTTTCAGCGTGGGCGACGGCACCTTCAGAAATGCAGGAGCCGTAGGCTATCACTTCAGATATGTGGTAGGCGTAAAAATCAGCTATTATGAGCTCGTGGAAAAGGAGATAGAGCCCGGCAGCAGCACTGATGAGCCCGGAGGAGGACAGCCCGGTACCGGCGGGACAGGAGATCCTGGGAGCGGCGGCAGCAGTGAAGGACCTGGGACCGGCAGCGGAGAGCCTGGGACCGGGGGAGGTGGAAGCAGCGGAGAGCCGGGGACTGGAGGAGGCTCAGGCGGCTCCACTACAGGAAGCGGCATAGAGGAACCGGGCGGCGGGATAAGCGGTCCGCAGGATCCGCAGATCGGAGATCTTAACGCAGTGCTCCAGGCTCCGGATACCTGCTATGAAGGACACAGCATAATCGCCAGCGACTGCTCTAACTTTGATATCGGCGGAGAGTATTATTCAGCCCAGAGGGCGTACAGGAAAGGCCTTGCAAGCGCGAGCCTTGGGGTGACCGGCGGCAGCGGTGTTAAGAGAGAAAAGCTGGATCCCGTTACCTATAAGCTTACATTTGCCAGCACCGGAAGCTACACGCTCAAGCTAAATGTGCAGGCAGGGGAGAAAAATGGCCAGGCAACATCTCAGCTGACCGTCCTTTCTACTCCGGCGCTTACAGTCAGCCTCGGGGGACGGCAGAAGGAAAACAGAAAGCAGACTCTTTCTGTGGCCGCGGCTCAGAATCCAAAATACCCCATAACGAGCCTGACCATTGAGATCAGGGACAAAGAAAGCGGAGAGACCATACATCTTGAGAAGGTCCTGGACGGGAGACCGGAAAGACCGGGCTCGGTTACTCAAAACATCAAATCCAGAGCCCTTAAGGATACAGGCTCCGACCAGTATTATGTGCTGGCCGAACTGGATTTTCTGAGCAAATTCACTGAGGACAGGGTGTTTGAATATACTGTAACGGCTAAAGATTCCAGAGGCAGGAAGACTGAACAGAAAGCTGAATTTACCGTGCTTCGGGATAAAGCGCCTGAAGCTGATATAGCCCTTGATGACTGTTATTACAGGGTCGAAGCCGGGGAATACGCGGTGATAGAGCCGGAGGACAGGAGCGTGGCGGATGGCGATCAGCTCAGCCGAAGCTGGTATGTGGATCTTGGCGCGGGTTTTGTGCCCATGAATACGGTCCCGGGATACAGGGACCTGCTTTTCGGAAGCGGCCAGAAGGTGGCATTTAATAAGACCGGCGTGGGAAACTTTAAGGTCAGACTGCAGGTGACTGATCTCTGGACAGAGGAGACACTGCCCGAATTCATAAACGCTTCGGATCATAAGAGCGCAGAAGCAACGGCATCGAGCCATGTGGATAATATCGCCCCGGTGCTTAGTCTTGAAATGCGGAAAGCAAGAACAGCGGAAATACTGCTGCTTTCAGAAAACGCTGAGGAAAGCCGGCAGACTGCCGCAGAGCTGGAAGCGGCGCTTAAAAAGGAAGGCATCTCCGCTGGGATCAGGACTGAAGAATACAGGTCGTCAGCAGGCACAGATGAAGGAACGATAAAGTCTCTCGGCCAGCTGTCGGACCTGACGCTTCTGGATATGCAGGAGGACAATGTGACTCTCAGATATGGGCACGACCTTCTGACTTCCCGCTTCTGGGGCTGCAGCGGCGGGATGAGCGGAATGTTCATCGATGACAGCGGTTCGATCACGACTGACGGAAAGTATGTGTTTCGCATGCAGTCCACGCCTCAGCTGGACAGCACCGAAAGCCATATAAATTACTATACAAGGGTCTATCCGTATACTTTAAGCTGCAAAGAAATAGATCCTGAGCGGCTTCTGCGGAATACGCCGGATAAATGGAGCCTTATAATCAGCGAAACTGTGTTCAGAACTCAGAATAACTTTAAAGAGGCCTGTTTTGTGCATGATTATGAAGGGCTGTATCTTGGTCTCGTATCCGAAGGGCGGACTCTGCTGATCGATAAGTCCACAGGAAGCATACTGGGGACCATTGAAATGGAGCTCGGAAAGGCGAATACGGTGCTGAAGGGCTGCATTTACAGCATCAAGGGCGACGGAATATATAAGATCAGCCTGTCTGATGGCCATTTCAGCAGGATCTTTGCCGGAAAAATACAGGCAGGATACAAAATGGCCGCTATGATAGGCGGAAAGCTTCATTTCGTCATCGAAAACGGAGAAGAAATGCTGCGCGGAATCTTTGATCCCTCGACGGAAAGCATTGAAACGCAGGAGCTGCAAAGCAGCAGCGGGGGCTCCCCTGCAGGAAAACCCAGCTGCCTTGCTGTGGACAGCAGAGGGCGGATAGTGCTTTATTATCCTGACGGAGCAGTAAAATACTATGATCTCGGAAGTCCCGGGGCAGTGGCTGTCGCCGCTCCTGCAAGCCTTAGCGGCAAACCCCGTGCCAGAGCCGCCTCCTTTACGAGCTCAGGGGAATGCAATTTCGCAGTTATGGTCAGCAGCTTTTCTACCCGTTACAGAGAAGTCACTACCTATTATGGACGGCTTTACATATACGATCTGGAAACCGGAACGATTACTTATATAGATAAGAGTTTGGATGGAGAAGAACCTCTCTATGACTCCATACTGAGCTTTGCGGTGGAGCTGAAGGATACAAGCAGATTGCTTACGGCAACTGGCACCATTTACGAGAGCGAGCTGTTCAGTGGCATAAGCTCGACTCCCGCCAGCCAGTTTACCATTGATACGTCCACGGGAAAGCCTGCCGGGAGCAGTATCTTCATTACGGAAGGGATCTCTGCAGGCCACGGCGTCGGTTTTGCTGACGGCGGAGTGCAGCTTCTGCGTTCGAATTTCAAGACAGGCGTCGTCGATCAGCTGGCGCTTATCTCTGAACCCCGCGATGCGGAAAAAGAGCGTCTCATAAGGAAAAACATGAACTACAACGCGGATTACTGCTATGTTATCGAGGCTGATGGAAGGACCGGGGCTGAGATAGCTGCCGGGATACTGGAATCCGGAGAAAACCGCGCAACGCTGAAGCTGGAAGGCAGCGACGCATCCGGTTCATTTTCGAGATCGCTGCTGCTTAAGCCCGGAATCAGGTACTACTATGAATATGATACAGATTCATCAAAGGATATTCTGAGCGTAGACGGAAGCTGCAGCCGCGCAGTAGCTAAAAGCGCTCTGGGAAGCGGGGTCTATTCTGTCCTTGCAGATCATCAGGAGAACTTCAACGACGAGTCTTACGATCCGTTCTTCGCTTTCGATAAGGATAAAGTCTCCGGCGGAGCCTTTGTTATAAGCCGCCGGGAGTCCGATGATGACGCATACTATCTGGAGACTCATGGGGACATTAAGTTTACGGTGCCGGAGGGCTGCCTGGGCTTCCTTAGCTTTAAATACGGTGTAAAGGATGTCTATGTCCACGGTCACACGGCGGGTTTCCTTATCGGAAAAGACGGCGCTCTTAAGGAGTGGAACAAGTGGGCGTGGCCGGATGAGATAGGGAAAAACGGCACGTATTATCATACCGATGCGCTGGAAAGCGGTGAGTGGACGCTGCGGGCGAGGCTGCGTGTAAATGCGGAAAATCACCGGGAGCAGCTTTCGCTGGACGATCTTCGGGTGATCATAATCAGAAAGACAGATAATGAGGCCTCTCTTGCTTCGGTAAACGGCAGGACATCTTCTGTTATAAGCAATCCCGGGGGCCTGAACCATGTTCAGGGCAGCTTCAGCACGGCCTTTGGCGTAAGTGCCTTCGAGGAATATCCGGTCGAATATTACAGAGCCGAGCCGAACGGGATTTACAGCACTGAGACCCGCAAACCATCCCCTGCATACCCGAAATATTATGAAGCAACTCTGAACTTCAGCATACCTGATGGTAAAAAGGCGGCTTTCCTTAAGCTGGGAACAGCCAGCTCAAACTACAGAGAATGTGGCGAAGACAGGTACGACAGCATCATGTACAGCTGGTACAAAGGAAAAGATGAGGAAGGCAACAATACTTATCAGCGCTGGCGGGTCGGCTGGAGCAATTCTGCAGCCAGCAGAAAGATCAGCTTTGAGGAGCCGAATTTTGCAGTTCATAAAACCAATGTAACCGCTGGAACAGAAGTAAAAAGCAGCGCAGGGCACTATTATCTGGGTCATACCTGGGCAAACTTTGCGTTTGTGGAGATGGCACTGGTCCCGAAGACCTGTCCGTCTATGATAACGGCGCAGAATTATGTTATGGACGGCAGCAGAATGCTGATACCCAATGTGGTAAACAATGGCACAGTAAGGCTGAGCTTTGGAAACGGCGGAAGGAATGCGGAAATAAGCGGCTTCAGACTTTACTACATGGAGAACGGTAAAAAGATCTATGTGATGGAAAATGATTTCAGCAAGGCAGAGGATCTGAATGGCTGGTCCGGCAGCGGTCTTAGCGCTTCTGCGGAGGCCCGGCCGGCCGTGCAGACACCGGAGGCTCCTGCAAGGGTATATAAAAAGGGCGAGCCTATCAGTTATCAGATCTATTACTACGATTATGAAGACGATCCCTCTAAGCGTTCTTATTGGCGCTATACCTATATTCCTTTCGGACCCGGCGGAGAAGCGGACGAGTCCCGCGCGGAGATCGGTCAGGTACTGGCTGCGCCTGTTATCAGCTTTAATGAAGAAGGCAAATATATTGCAGAGCACTGGCAGGAGGATGATGCCTCCCGCGGGACCGGAGATTACAGCTACGACAAGCTTTCCAATGTCTGCAGCATAGTGTTCTATGTGTCTTCGGACGCGGGCAGCGCTCCCTGGGTGGAATCTATAAAAACCACCCCATCAGACATAGAAGCCGGCCAGCATTACGGCGTTCAGATCAGGGTTGATGATGCAGATAAGGATCCCCTTACAGTCAGGACCGAGATCTATTACGATACTGAAGCCGTACCGGTCTACAGCTTCACAAAAAAGGTGAATGACAACGGAAGCGGCTATCCTGCGATAGATCTTCCGGATCTGCCGGAGGCAAAGCCCGGAACTTACACGGTGGTGGTAATAGTTTCAGATGAAAGCTCCATTGGCATGGGAGAATACAGCTTCAGCGTAAAAGAAACGGTATACCTGGGCGCGGAAGTAAAGCATACCGAACAGTGGGAGGAAAACCGGAAGCAGTACAATGACAAAATGGCCGGAAAACCCAAGGGCACAGGCAGCAGCGGGACATATAAATACCGGCCGGAAAACATGTTCTGGCCGGGTGAAAGTCTTGTGCTGCAGGCTGAACTGGGCGGAAGCCCCATCAGCGTTACGGCGGTCATGGTCCAGCATCCCCAGTATACTGCGGTGCTGAGAAAGGACGGAAGTCTGAGGCCCTACACTCCCGGTCACAGCATGTACAGCGCGGAAATGTGGTCTGCGGATATGCAGAATCTGCTGGGTAAAGGCGGTACGGAGAATGTAACTATCCGGTTCACCGCAAAATACAGCGGCGGCAAGGATCTGACAGTGGATGTTCCTGTGATCTTCGACCAGAGCGATGGACTGTTCTGGCAGATCCACAGGTATTTCTAAAGAGCTAACAGCTCTTCAATTATGACGGCGACGCCGTCTTCGGTGTTGGCAGGGGCTACAAGATCGGCCTCTGCCAGCGCTCCTTCGGTGCCGTTGGCCATGACAACAGAGATGGCTGCCTCCTTTATCATGGCGATATCGTTGTTGGAGTCACCGAAAGCTATTATGCTTTCAAGGCTCAAGCCCATTTTCTCTGCAAGTTTTCTGAGGGCGTCGGCTTTGGATGCTGTGGGGCTGCCTATTTCGATATTGAAGTGCTGTGAATTTACAATGGTAAGGTCTGAACGGCTCTTAAGCTGATCGACATACCATTGTTTCTTCTCCAGATCCTTGAAGTCAAGATTGATATTTTCAAGTTCTCCGTAGTGATCTTTTATGAGCTGAACAGTATCGTCAACGGGGATGCGGGTGCGCTTTATGTAATTCCTGCGGCGTTCGTTGTCGACACCGTGAGCTTCAAGATTGTCGAGGCAGGCTTTATCCGCATAGGCTTTGAGGCCGAAAAAGACTTCCCTCATAAGGCCTTCCTCGCAGATAAGGTCCATTATGGGAGCCAGATCCTCTTCATTCCTGGTGTTGCGGTAGAATATGGCTTCTTCAGGCACATCGGAAGCTGCAGAGATCTTACCGTTTTCATCCTTTGGTATCTTGGCAAGCTCAACCACAGCGGCTCCGTTTGCACAGATGACGTATTCTATGCCGGGGACGTCGAAAATGTCATCCGGAAGCGTGGAAAAACCTCTTCCTGTGGCCGCTACGGGTATATATCCGGCTTCGATGGCTCTGACCAGAGCGTCGGAAGTTCGCTGAGTGATTTTGCTCGAGGCGTTCAGCAGAGTGCCGTCGAGGTCGAATGCGATTATTTTCAGTTTGGAGGTGTCGAAATGGTCAAGATAAGCCATTAATTGATATTTCCTTCCATAATGTCCATAGGTATGGTCAGCTGGTCGCTGTCCAGCAGTATGCTGTCCAGATCCTCCAGCCGGGGCAGATCTTCCAGGGTCTCAAATCCGAAGAGAGCCAGGAAATTTCTTGTGGTGCCGTAAAGTATGGGCCGGCCGATAGCCGTGCTGCGGCCTTTTTCCTCCACCAGGCCCTTTTCCATCAGTCCTTCAAGCACCCGTTCGCTTTTTATTCCGCGTATGGAATCGATCTCACTCTTGCCCACGGGCTGTTTGTAGGCCACGATGGCGAGCACCTCAAGAGCCGCCTGGCTCAGGCGTTTTTCCTTTACAGGAGTGCAGAGCTGGCGTATATAGTCATCATTTTCTGGGTTGGTGCAGAGCTGGAAAGCTTTGTCGATCTCCCTTATCATAAGTCCGCTTCCCCGCTCCTCGTAGTCGGAAGCCAGTTCCCGGAAGATGGAAAGCATGTCAGACAGGGGCAGCTCGAACAGATCCGCCGCAGTTTTAGCTTCCAGCGGTTCTCCCCAGACAAAAAGTATGGATTCCAGCGCTGATTTTACACTTTGTTTGTTCATTATTCTGTTTCCCTGTCTTCCTTAAGGCTTACTTTGATGTCTCCGTAGCGTTTTTTTTGCTGAGCTGTAAGATTTCCAAGCTTCAGCAGTTCAAGAAGGGACATGAAGCTTACCACTCTGTTGAATACGGACTTGTCCTGAGCTATCATCTCGGAGAACATTACCGTTTTTTTCGTCAGGAATATGCTTCTGATCTCGTCCATGCGCTTTTCGATGCTGATCCTTTCCCTCTCGATGCGCTCATAGGTGCGCCTCATGGCGTCGATGCGCTGTTTTCTTAGAAGAAAAGCCTCGAAAGCCTTGGCAAACTGGTCCATAGTGCCCTTTAGCAGCTCGTCAGTCTCGCCTGTCCAGCGGGATAGATCTTCCTGCGGTTTAGTGTGTATGTGCTCCGTTTCCTCCTGCTGCTCCGAAAGGAAGCCCGCAATGTCCTTGTATTGCTTGTATTCCAGTATTCTGGCCACCAGAGCTTTTCTGGGGTCCTCAGCCGCTCCTGTTTCAGGATCGAGATTCGCCGTGGGCAGCAGCATTCGTGATTTGATGTCTATCAGCTCTGCTGCCAGCACCATGAACTCCTGCGCCAGCTCTATGTCCGCCTCTTCCATCTGCTTCACATAGTCCAGATACTGAGCAGTTATCTCCGAGATCTTTATGTCGTAGACGCTCATCCTGGAGTGCTCTATCAGGTAGATAAGCAGCTCGAAGGGCCCTTCAAATATATTGAGTTTGACTTTGTATGCCATTTCAGTCCTCCGTATGCTGCCTTGGTGCGGTGTCATCATCTTCGCCGAGCTCTTCTGAGTCAGCCGGCTTGCTGCTTTCGTCTTCTGCAGCCGGCAAAGCGGCATCGTCTGATGCATTGACCGGAAGCTCTTCGAACAGCTCTGGGTAGACAACGTCCAGAAATTCCGTGCTGTAGCCGTTTTCTTCGCACCAGTTTATAATATTCTGCCTGTAATCCAGCACCCGGCTGGCATACCAGGTCTCGTAGCTGCCGCCGCGCACCCTTCCGATACCCTTGTTGTAAGCCGAAAGCGCGCGGACCCTGTCGCCGCCGAACTGGTCTATCATGTATTTGATGTACATGCTGCCGAAGGAAATGTTGCCCTCAAGCGACTGCACATCCTCAACAGTCCAGCCCCAGCCCCTGACGGTATTTGGCATCAGCTGCATTATTCCGATGGCTGTGCTGTGAAGCTCAAGCGTGTAAGCGCTCTCAGTGCGGCAGAGGCCTATCAGAAGCTCTTCATCCAGGTCGTTAAAGACAGCATATTTGCGGAACAGGTATTCCATATAGTAGGCCGTATTGGTGTCCAGCCTGCGCTGTATGTGCTTCATGTACTCCGCGCGGCCGCTGATGTAAAGCGGATTGCCGCTCTCTTTATACATTTCTTCCGCCGTCTTATCGGCAAATGAACTTATATATATACCGCTGATCGGGTCGTAGTAGCTGCTTATCCCGAACTCGGGTACGGCCTCAAGGGCGCTGAGCCTTACATAGAGCAGCTGACCCGGCCGGTCCTCATCCAGGGGCACGTAATAATCCGTATCCGCGGCGCTGTCCTTGCACCAGTAGAAGTCCTTGCTGCTGAGCTCGATAAAGACTTCCTCCTGCCGGCGGTCCTCGTAGCGCTCAAAATGATCCGCCAGATAGTTATTTATATAGTAGCGAAGCCGGTCCTGGCTGTCAGAAAGATCCAAAGAGCCCTTGTTCATGAACTGCTTGCAGAGCACTGCATCGATGTCGATGTAGGGTGTTCCGGTGAAATACAGCTCCTTTTCGGCTATATAGTCACGCTGCCCGGGCTTATGGTAGGGCTGGGCTTTCGCCCTTATTATCTGTACCAGATCTCCTCTGGTCAGTATCTGTATCCCCAGCATGTCCTGAAAGCTGCTGTCCAAGGGTATGAAGAGGTTGTCGGCATCCAGATCCGTTCTCAGGAAGTTCTCAGCAGCAGCTACCTTAAATGTGTTGACGGGCTTCCCGGGCTCCGGTTCTTCCTCTTCATCAAGCAGGGTGACCTGGTCATCCTCCTTTGAGGGCCTGCCGAACAGCTCAACCTCCTCGGTCAGATCAATTCCCTTCATTATAGGATGCGTAAGCTGGAAGTTGTATATGTGGCAGCCGTTGACGTAGATCTCTCTTTCTATATATTCAAAACCTATGTCCTGGCCGGGGCCTTCGGACAGCAGGGTGTAGTGTATTGTAAGGTACACGAAAACCCCCGCCGCGCAGATCACAGCCGGAATGAGCTTGAGTATGAATCTGATGATGAATCTCAGTATCTTCTTCATAGACATTATATTTTAGCACAGAAGGCGCTGAAGCGCCAGTAAATTAGTATCAACGCCGGAACCGCAAATATTCATGGCTTATACCGCGAAAACCGTAATATAAGCGTAATTTTACTTAAACAGTTCTGCAAAACAACTGTGCTAATATGCTATTGTGAATTGAAAAGATCTGTCTCCGGCCGCGTTTTGGGCTCTGGACCGCCTGTAATATTACTTGAATATTACAAATGTTACAAGTTAGTTACGAATGGCCTCAATCGCTTGAAACACGCGTGACGGATATATATAATTCATGATGTCTTTTAACGACTGGAGATGGGACCTGTCGTTAATGACCTAATCTAAACAATTATCCGTTCCCATCACACTTTTTCATAGGAGGAAATATAATGAAAAAGATTCTTTCATTTGTCCTCGT
>JAFRWH010000103.1 GCA_017438085.1 Bacillota bacterium | reverse complement strand
TAGCCATCGTCAGCGCCGAGTGTGGTGCCGCGGGCGTGGAGCCAGCCTTCTTCATCCACATACAGATCCAGAGGATCCTTTTCAAAATCGTGCTCCACATCGTTGTTCTTCTCGCATACCATGTCCAGGTGGCCCTGCAGGATGATGGGGGGCTTGTCTTCGTAGCCGGGGCTTGCGGGCTTGTCGACTACTACGTTCCAGACCTCATCCTGAGTATACTTAAGACCGTGAGCCTTGGCGAACTCGACTACCCAGTCGCTGGCCGCCTTCTCGTTGCGAGAGCCTCTGGGGATCTTGGAGAGCTCGTTGAAGTAGTAGCAATAGCGTTTGCTGAGATCAAATTCCATATATTTACCTCCTGATAACTGCGCAGCGCAAGGCCGCACAAAAGCTTAACTTATTCAACGCCTGCTATGGTGACGTTTTCCAGCCTTGTGACCGCTGGGATCATTGCATTGCTGTACTGGCGCAGCTCGGTGCTCATATACATTTCTGCCAGGTTGTCTGCCATGTTGCCGGAGACGGAGCCTCCGGATACGGGGGTGACGTTTCCTTCGCCGTCGTGGAAGTAGCCCAGACGGATCTCTCCGAAGATGTCTCCGGTCATGGAATCCACCTGAAAATCGGAGAACTCCACGACTTCCAGGAACTTGCCCTGCCGCAGCTCGGCTGCGGATCTGCTGCCGCCACCGGCTTTCCAGTTGGAGACGCTGAAGGCATTCTCAAGTCCGAGATACTGGGAGAACATTCTTCCGCCCACATATTCCTGGGGCACGGATTCCTTTATGAGAACGGCATCCCTTATTGGAGCGCCTTCCGGGTCGTAGGCGAAGTTGCTGGGGGAATCCGGCAACACTCGAAGGGCTTCCAGAGTAATGCGGTCGCCCTTGATGTTTTCAGCCAGTGGCTTGCCCGGCTCAAAGCTGCTCATGCGGCGGACCACCATGGCTGCATTCAGATTGTCAAGGAAGTAGTTATAGACCTGCAGCGCCGCATCGGTGGAGAGCACCATGGCAGCCTTGCCAAGAGCCGGCGTGGGCTTGGTCAGCAGTCTGTCCTTTCCTATCTTAAGAGTCTCTTCCACATCCTCTTTAAGGGTCCTGGGGTTGCAGGCGCCGAGCTCGTAGAGCCTGTAAAGCTCTATCTCGTGGCCGTCTTTTCTGGCGTTTACCACCACTTCCACCATGGAGGAAGGATAATGCTCGGTAATATCCACTCCCTCTGAGTTGATAAGCCTGCGCTCCACCTGATTCGTAAAGATCTCATAGCTGTTCAGATCTTCTGTTTCGGTCTCCCGGACACTGTTCATAGCTTCAATAAAGGCCTTCGCCTCCTCTGCCAGGGGACGGAGCTCCGCTTTGATGGGCTCAGCCTGCTTAGGAGCATTCAGCTTGTAGGGCTTGTTCTTAACAAGGGACGCCTGATAAACAAGGTCTGCAGCGATCTTCTTAAGAGCATCTTCGCTTTCTGTAGGCGCAACGTCCGCAGAAGCAATGCCAAGGCTCTGCCCGTCCGCGCTGAGCTTATAGACCTTGAGCGTAATGTGTTCAACATTCTTGGCTCTGTTCTGGTCCAGCTTGCGGCCGATGAAGTAGAATTCCCAACCTGTGGTTTTGGTATCGACTATCTCCCAGGCATCGGCGCCGGAAGCTTTAAGTATGTTGATATATTTTTCCATTATCCAAGCCTCCCGATAGTCTTGAGATACGGGCCGCCGTCAGCCACCTTGACCCATTCCTTGTGGCCTTTGCCGCAGCCGCCTGAGCCGAATACCAGCCGGTCTGGGCTTGCCATGGAGATGTTGCCGAGCAGGTCAGGCACATAGCCGGTCATTATGACAGGTGCAACCACCTTGCCTGTGAGCTTGCCGTCCTTTATCTCCCTGCCCATCTGCAGTATGCACTGAATACCCCAGTGTTTGGGATCCTCCATACCGCTTTCCATGCCCTCCAGCAGATAACCGAACTTGATGGACTTTATCATGTCCTCCAGACTGTCGTTTCCGGAGTCGAAAATGGTGTTGGTCATGCGGGTATAGACCTTGTGTTCGAAATTCTCTCTCTTGCCATTGCCTGTGGGCTTTGTGCCGAGGCGCAGCGCTGAAAGGGCGTCGCAGATACCGGTCTTGAGTATGCCGTTCTGTATCTCGATGGTGTCTCCCGCCAGGGTGCCCTCGTCGTCGAAAGCATAGCTGGTGACATTTTCGGCACAGAGGGCGCCTTCGTGCATAGTGACCAGGTCCGAGCCCACGCGCTTGTCTATGTAGTCGGCTCCAAGGGCTCTGCCTTTGACAAACATATCCATCTCCACGCCGTGGCCGAAGGCCTCGTGGGCGATGAGTCCGGAAACCTCCGGGCTGCAGATTATCTCGTATTCGCCGGGGACTATGCGTTCCGCATCCAGCATGGTGAGGGCATCCTCAACCGCCTTTTCGACTTTATCGCTGAGCTGTGTGAAGAGCTCCGGACCGCAGAGCCCGGAAACGCTCTTGTAGCCGAACTTGTTCTGCCCGTCTCTTCCGACGACTGCAGCCACGCTGCCTTCGCTGTAAACATAGCTCTGGCGCAGATAGCGGTTCTTTGTAAGGAAAAGCTTGCAGATATGGGTGGACTGGGCGTTCGCCATGCAGTCCAGCATGTATTCGGAAAGGGTCATGCCCTTGTCTGAGATGGCGGAAAGCCTCTCCACAAGATCCTGAAGCTTTGCTTCCTCCGGCAGCTGCTCCGCTTCCTTTTCAACGAAAAGCTCCAGAGGCTCATCCTCCAGCTTTGCAGTAGTATAAACAGTGGTTCCGGTGGCTTTGAGCACTTCCAGCTGCGCATCGAGAGCGGATTTGATCTCTTCAGCGGCTTCTTCGGGACAGCCCGGGTCAAATTCGTTGAGCGCGTATTCACAGTAAAGGCCGTCCTTATACACGCGGACAACAGTGCCTCTTTCCGTGGTCATGGTCCTGTTTCCGACGGACTTTGAGTGCTGGGAGATGCGTACCGCAAGGCCTTTTGAGTCTGTGGAAAGTACGCTGACATAGTCGTAATCCTTTTCCAGAAGCTCAATAAGCTTGCGAAGGCCCGGCACCAGGGAATTCAGATATTCAGAAAATGGTGCTTTCATAAAAAATACTCCTTTCTGCTGGTTATTTTAGCAGAAAGGAGGCTTGTTTTAAATATGTCAGGGGTGATTTTTCCGTGATTAATGGCGGCCTGATCGAAGCGTTCAGCCCTTCCTGTTCAGATCGTCCGGACTTTTGCTCTGAGGGTCCCAGTCGCTGTCTATGGCTTTGCTGCCCGGGTCCCAGTCGTCCATGTTGACGGGCTTTTCAAGCTCGAGCTGCTCTGCGGTATTCCGCTGAGCTGTGTCCTCCACGGCATCTCCGTAGCCAGTCAGCGCCGCGAAGGGGGAAAACTGGGCGGCGCGGTCCAGCGCGGACATTTTATTCGGCCGTTTCGACCCCGTGTATGGATGGTTTATGATGTCGCTGTAATCGTTTTTTCTGCCCGTCATGCCTTGTGGCCTCCGATCTGGCGGTTCCGGTCTCTGCCGGTGGCGCCTTCCTCCATGCTCATGCCCTTGAATATGGCGTTCTTTCCGAACTTCTCCTTTATGGCCAGTATGGCCTCCTGTGCCCTGCGCTCTTCCTCCAGCTGCTTCTTCTCTGCAGCCTTGCGCTCTGCCTCTGCTTCATAGTCCGTGAACATAGAAAGCTGCTCGCTCTCCGGCTCCTTATCCGAGATCTGATCCTCCCGCACCACATGTATGGCTCCTATATAGACCCTTCTGATAAGAAGTTCGGGGTTTGCGATCCTGTCGAAAAGCTCCATTATGGCCTTGATCATCATGGATGAGGAGCTTGTGGGCCTGCTGAGATTGATGCTGCCGTGAGACGGCTTTGGCATGCGCCTTCCGTACATGTCCAGCACGGAATTCTTGAAGTGCTTTGCCGCAAGCTTTGGGTCTTTAAGGCTGTCCGTATCGTAGATCAGGTCCAGGGTGAGCTGGTCGCAGACCAGATGCTTGCTGACAAGCTCCAGGGACATGTGGTCAGTCATTTCCTTTACTATCAGCCGCGCAGGCTCGTATTCGTAAGGGCTCATCAGCACCTGGCCGGAGCTGAGGCTGTTGTTTTCAGGGACGTAAGCTTTGATGTCTGCTATGGTGCAGGGCTCCCAGCCCCAGGCGTGGTCGATGAGAAGTTCTGCATTGATTCCGAAAATTCGGTAGAGCAGGGCTTCGTTCATGGGATCCTCAGGTCTCCCTAAAGAGCAGCGGGCTACGTCCCCCATGGTGTACATTCCGTGCTCTGCCAGCCTTCTGGCATATCCGTGGCCTATGCGCCAGAAATCGGTTATGGGCTGGTGGTCCCAGAGCTGCCTGCGGTAGCTGATCTCGTCCAGCTGCGCCACCCGGACGCCATCCTTGTCCGGATCCATGTGCTTTGCGGTTATATCCATGGCTATCTTGCAAAGATACATATTGGTGCCTATGCCTGCGGTGGCTGTTATACCGGTGCTGCTAAGCACGTCTCGCACAAGCATCATGGTGAAGTCGTGGGGTGTTTTGTTGTAAAGCTTCAGATACTTTGTGGCGTCTATGAAGACCTCGTCTATGGAGTAGACATGCACATCCTCAGGCGCAACATACTTAAGGTAGGTCTTGTAGATCTGCGTGCTGTACTTCATGTACAGAGCCATTCTGGGCATGGCCGCAATGTAGTCCACCTTAAGATAAGGGTCTGCCATCAGCTCGGGATAGTCTATGGAGGAGCCTGTGAAGCTCTTGCCGTCCAGCTTTGAGAGGCGCTCCCTGTTGACCTCCTTCAGGCGCTGGACCACCTCAAACAGCCTGGCCCTGCCGGATATCCCGAAGCTTTTGAGGCTGGGCGATACTGCAAGACAGATGGTCTTTTCCGTGCGGCTGGCATCGGCCACCACCAGATTGGTCCTTAAGGGATCGAGGCCCCGCTCCCTGCACTCCACGGAGGCATAGAAAGACTTAAGGTCTATGGCAACATACCACTTGTTTTCCATAAATGCCTCCTTTCAGCGCTTCGCAATAAAACATTTGTTCAGTTTAAGTATAACATAAAAGGCCTCTGCAGAAAAGAGGCCTTTTGGCTTTGATATCAGTTTTTCGGGGCGGCATCGCCACCGGATATTTAGTACAGATGACAGCTGCAGAAATGACCGGATGCGATCTCGCGGTATTCCGGTTGAGCCTTGCGGCATTCGGGCTTTGCATAGGGGCAGCGGAACGCAAATCCACAGCCTCCCTCTGCTGCATCCACCTCCGGTACTTCAGGCTGATGGACTTTATTCCTGGCAGCATCAGGATCTGCTACCGGTATGGCGCTTAGCAGGGCTTTGGTGTAAGGATGCGCGGGATGGGTGATTATCTCCTCTGCATCGCCGCTTTCCACCAGATGTCCTTTGTACATGACGCCCAGCCTGTCAGACATGTGACGAACCACGGACATGTCGTGGGAGATGAAGAGATAGCTCAGGCCTTTTTCTCTCTGAAGGCGCTTCAGAAGATTGATGATCTGAGCCTGATAGCTTACATCAAGAGCTGAGACTGGCTCATCGCAGACCATGAATTCGGGCTCCACTGCCAGGGCTCTGGCAATTCCTATCCTCTGCTGCTGGCCGCCGGAAAACTCGCCCGGATAGCGCTGCGCATCCTCCGGAAATAGTCCGACAAGCTTAAGAAGCTCTTCCACGCGCTCCGTTTCTTCCTTTTTAGAGGAGGACATGCTGTTTGCCCGCATTCCTTCGGCAATGATATCCCCGACCTGATACTTGGAATCCAGGGAACCCGAAGGATTCTGGAAGATTATCTGCATTTTCCTGCGGTAAGGCGCCATATTTGCCTTGGTTATGTCCTCTCCGCTGTAGATTATCCTGCCCGAAGTGGGCTCTATCAGTCTCAGAACGCTGCGTCCGGTAGTTGTCTTGCCACTGCCGGACTCGCCTACCAGACCGAAGCAGGAGCCTTTTTCCACAGAAAAGCTGACGCCGTCCACCGCTTTAAAGCTGCTGCTCTTGCGGCCTCGGGTCTTTACCGGGAAGTATTTGCACAGGTTTTCGACTCTCAGTATTTCGTCCATTTTTCGGGTCAGTAAGGGTAAAAACTAATATAGTATGGGTTATTGCTCAAGGAAACAGGCAAAGCTGTGGCCTTCTGATGCTTCATTAAGCTCCGGTATGCTGTTCAGGCACTTTTCTGCCAGAGCACTGCTTCCGTTTTGCAGGTTTTCGCGGCAATAGACGCATCTTGGGGCGAAGGGACAGCCCTTCGGCGGGTCAAATACGCTCACCGGTGCTCCATCTATGGAGCTCAGGGGCAGATCCTTGTCCCTTTCCATGGTTGGGACGGCATCCAGCAGCCCCTTTGTATACGGGTGGCGCGGTTCGTAGAAGAGCTCGCGGCTGCTTCCGCATTCGCACAGCCTGCCGCCGTAGAGCACCGCCACCCTGTCGCAGATGTCGGCCACCACGCCAAAGCTGTGGGTTATGAACAGCATGGACATGCCTGCTTCCTTTGCGTAGCCCTTAAGCAACTGCAGGATCTGATCCTGTATGGTCACGTCGAGGGCTGTAGTTGGTTCATCCGCGATCAGCAGTCTGGGCCTTGTGAGCAGCGCCATGGCTATCATTACTCTCTGGCGCATGCCACCGGACAGCTCGTGCTGATAGCGCTGCATTATATCTTCAGCGTTGTGTATGCCTACGCGCTGCAGCATCTTAAGGGATGCCTTGCGCGCTTCGTCTTTACTGAGCTTCTCGTGAGCCTGAATGGTCTCGATCAGCTGATAGGCTATGGTAAAGCTGGGATCCAGGCACTGCATGGGGTCCTGAAATATCATGGAGATATCCCTGCCGCGAACAGAGCGCAGATCAGCCGCAGACATCTTAAGAAGGTCACGGCCTTCGAAGAAAACGCTGCCGGAGCTTATCCTTGCGGTTTTGGGCAGAAGCTGCATCACCGCGTGGGCTATGGTGCTCTTGCCTGAGCCGGATTCGCCGACTATCCCGAGACTCTCGCCGCGGTCAATGCTCAGACTTACGTTATTCACAGCTCTTGCGATCCCTTTAGGAGAGCTGAATTCTATGCTGAGGTTTCTGATTTCAAGCATGCCGGCCATCATTCTTCCTCCCCGGACAGCGCGTCCCGGACTCCGCTGCCCACTATGTTGAGGGACAGCACGCAGATGAAAACT